>JBCBHI010000160.1:0-8371 GCA_038525885.1 Bacteroidota bacterium | reverse complement strand
CCGGGGTATGACGTATGTGCATAGTCCGCCTCACTGTCTGGGATATACATCGGGTTTTCCTCTGCGTCATCCTCCTGAATGGTAATATCATCACCCCAGTACTGGTCAGTGCCCGATACGCCATGCACGAATAACATCGGAGCTCGGTCCTCGTGAATAAAATCTAGGGCAAACCCCTCATACTGTTCGGTCTGGCCGTAAGGAGCCACAAACATGGTGGTGGGGAAGTGGAAATTTCCTTCCAATTCGATTTTATCCGCATCAGATTCATTGGCCGAAATCGGATTCTCATATTTGTATCGATAAAACCAACTCCAAGCCCAGTCCTCATTTAGATATCCATCGGTACCAAAATCGTTGTACCCAACTAAATGGTTGTGCACGATTACCACCACTTCTTTTGTCCTACGTCCCTCAGCATTTTTTCGTAGGTACTTAAAACCTACCTTTCCCAGCAGGCTCCCGTCTTCACGGAGTACATACAGATCGTTGGTGAAATCTAAGACCTCATCGAATTGGAAGTACGCTACACCGTTTTCTTCTATTTTAGCTTCAATAGATTCATCATTGGTATTCCAAAGTTCTACCTTATAGGCTTCTGACAGAACTCCATCCCACCCATTTAGGGTCTCAAGTACTCGGATGGAGATGGCCGGAGGACTGCCTAATTCTCCGATATATCCACCCCGTACAAAACCTGGACTGGGTAAGGGTAATGACAATGCAGGCGGAAAGGAAAGGGTGTCGGCTATTCCATTATTCGCCTTGCGCGTATTACCCGCGAAAAGTTGTCTAGCCTTACTTATGGGTTCGATGCTTATTATGGCATCTTTTTCCCGAGTGGGTGTAAAGGTTACATTAGAATACTCATTGCGAGAAATGCCTTTGTGGTATAAGGCTTTGCCTCGGTCAGATAATGAGCCCACGAAAGGAACCCGATCTCCTACGGTCCAGATGGTGTCCTTGGTTCCAAAGGGGTCCCAAACGCTAAAGGATGATTCCCCTGTACCAAACGTAGCATCTGCCAAGTACCCACCGTACAATAATGAATTCCGGGTGGGCGTAAGGGTGAAAACTTCTTTTTTCCCTGGTCCACCAAGTTGATGTAACCACTTAGGCTCCCACCATAATTCGAACTCCCCTACAAAAACATCGCGCACCCCAGAAATGGGTAATTGGACACCCGCCAAGCTCATATCTCCGGTGAAACTACCCGCCACGAAAATTCTATCCTCAGCATCTACGGATACTTCTTCTACAGTTCCCCCTTCAGGACCAAAAGCTAAATCCCCGATGCTCACAATGGATCTACTCTGCGAGTGATATCTATGATAGGTTATTAATATTGGAGCGTCAAAATTATTCGTGATGAGAATTTTCTCTTCCGCCGTAGGCTCCCGGTCAGGATAAAATCGACCCGGGTGCTCGCCAATTCGCCGGCTAATAGAGCCTCCAACAAATACATTATTTTTGCTATCAATGGCGATAGATTTTGGTATTACTGAAAGTGGATCTCCACTGAGGCACTTGGTGAAATCATGATCAATTAAGCGTGTACCATCAGGTTGCCACCGAAGCCACGCACTGCCCGTACCGCATCGACCCGATGCAGACATCACTTGATTCAGTTGGCCATTCACATATTTCCAAACCAGAAACTCTTCAGAATAAGAAAAGAGCATCACAGGCTCATTTTCCTTACTAATGGTCAACTCGGCAGGCCTTGGCCAGTTAGCTCCCTGACTAATCCCTCTTATGGTTACAAATCCCATCCAGTTCACTGAACCAGTAGGAGAATACTTGACTAGGGTAGTAGAAGGAAATGGAACTCCCACCTCGCGTAGGGGTTTACCAAGGTTTTCAAAAATAGTACCGGGGCTGGTTCGGCCCAGTGCATAGACGTTACCCTCCTCATCCAAGGTTAACGACTGCCCATAAGTACCTCCCTGTCCTGTAACGCGTTTCACCCATAAGTAATCCCCATCCAATTCTTTGGCTGCTAGAAAGAAGTCAGGCAGATCATACATATCATCCGTGGAGGCTATTTCGCCAAATTGTGCTGTACCTTTCACCTCACCCGTCACATACACAATTCCTCTTACCGAATCCACCACCATATCCCGAATCAGTAAGTCGTTCTCAGTACTCACCATATAGGCAGTGTCAAACCGATCCGAAGTTTGCGGACCACCTAATCCTGCGGTATTAGTAGAGGATTCCGGGTTAGTGAGGCAGTAGTCAGGAAGGCTGAGCTCTGTGACCACTTCCCCACCGTTGGATTGGAATCCTTCGGTAAAAGTGATCTGCTCTCCGGCAAAGAGAGAAAGCGCTTGCCCGTTGGTTAGGCTCAGGTTACCAATATCCAAGACAGAACCCGCGGCATAAGCGCTGACATTTGAGAATGATTCCGAAGCTCCCACAGTAAGGTGTGTGGGACAAGGCGTCTCCTGAGCCCAGGCGGGACTAAGCCCCAGCCATAGCAGGCCCAGCAACAAGAGTAGCTTGTTTTTTATCATCATACAGAAGTTGAAGTGGGACTATTGACCTTGGGTAGCTTTCATGGCTTCCAGCTCAGCCTGCTGCTGAGTCACTTGCTGGTGCAGCTGTATCGTGAGTAGGGTAAGCTCTTCGATCTTCTCCAGCAGAATAGCCTGCATTTCGCCTACGGCCACGCCGTCCTCGGCTACCTGAGCGGCAGAAGGCACCCCGGGTAGGTGGTGGTGCTCCTCAATGAACTGCGCTATCTCTCTGGGGGCCATAAGAGGATAGTCCTCCGCGAACACATAGTCTGGCCAGGTAGTGGAATTGCGAATAGTAAGCTCTTCGCTCATGATTTTGCCGTCTACCGCCATGGTGTAGCCCGCAGGCACCTGAGCGGTACCCACCGCCATGGTACCGCCATGGTCCTGAAACACCATAGTACCTTGGGCAGAAGCCGTTCGGAGGCTCCAGTCCCCCTGAGTGCCCCGGTTGATGTAGCTGACAAAAGGGCCCGCCGCGGCGTTTGCGAAAGCCACCCCGGCCGTGTCCGACGCTAGGGTCATCAGCGGCTGGTTAGCGTCATCCCGAAAAACCGTGTTTGCGCCGGGCTTAGGGACAAAAATCAGGTCATTGGCGTAGGACCAAAGGAGGCTGTTATTCGCCTTGCGAATGAGCTGGGTGCCGTCATACACCCCGCTGGCATTTTTCCAGCGGTAGGCTTGCCCTTGGTCTTGCTGGATGGCAGCACTCAGAGAAACCAGCCGGGTAGCCGGATGTACATTGAAAACGGACTGGCCCGCCGAATCGGCCACTACAAAGTGGAGGTTGTTGAGGGCCTGAAACCAAAACTGCCCCGTATACTTCCAGCGATACGAGGCATTTTGGTAGCGGAACAGGACGTTACCGTCAAAGGCACCATTAGGATCCAGAAAAACGATGGACTGCTGGTTGTCCAGAACCAAGGAACCGCCAGACACATGCAGTTTCCCTTGGGGGCTGTTGGTTCCTACCCCTACCTTGTTGGTGGTAGATAGGATACCAGGTTGTTGGGACCATTGCGCCCGGACCAGAGACGGGCAAAGGGACATAGCTGTCAAAAACAGAATAGGTAGCAGATGTTTCATAACCTTATTTTTTCAGACAAGGCTAATGGATTCCCTTACGCTAGTCTGTTTTTCGGGCCCCAAGCAGAGCAATTGGGGTCCGAATGCACCTAATCGGGGTACGAAGTACAACCGTACTCCAACCAGGAAATCAGCTTCTGTACCCGGTTCTTACTCACCAAAGGAGCCGCCTCCTTATTGGCCGCCAAGTACATAGACTGCTGGCCGTTGAAGTAGGGCTCCAGCCCCAGCACAGCACTCCGATTGACCACGTACTGCCGATTGATTCGGAAAAACTGCCTGGGGTGCAAGCTGGCTTCCAGATGGCCCAAGGGGGTAGAGAGATGGTACACCCCACCCTCCAGCGTATGCACGTAGGTGTGCTTGCGCTGGCCCACTATAAAAGCTACTTGTGAGACCGGAATAGGCACCTGTCGGTGCCCTTGGGGCACCAGCAAGGACTGTCGGTATGCAGGAGCAGCCGGGCACGGAGTCGGGGTTCCATACCCCTCCCATTCCTTCACTTTGCCCACCGCCCTTAGCAGGCTGGCAGGCGAAATGGGTTTCAGCAAAAAGTCCACCGTACACCAATCAAAAGCATCCAGCGAGTATTCCGGGTGGCCCGTAGTGATGATGACCGGGCAGCGAAAAGTCCCCCCGCGCAGCAGCTCCAGGCTACTACCATCAGGCAAGTCAACATCCAAAAAAACCAACTCTGGCTTTCGTTCAGTGTACAACTCTCGCGCCCGAACCAAGGAGCCTGCCCTGGGCAGTACATCCCAATGCGGGAAACTTTCACCTAGCAGCCCCTGCAGGTGATCCCCCGCGGGTAGGTTATCTTCAACTATGAGAGTTTGCATAGCTAGGGTAGTGAAGAGGTAAAGAAACCTGATAGTGCTGCGGCGTTATTTGTACCACGGGCAAAGCCGGAGCAAGCCCTCTGCTGAACTGCTCTTGAAGAGCTGCTGTGCCTATTCGGAAACCTTCCGGAACCTCCTTGTCAGTCGGGGATGGACGGGAGTTCTTTACCGTTACTTGGTCTCCAGTTCGGTAAATCTCTAACCTGACCGGATGTTCAGGATCCATGGGGGTATGCTTCACCACATTTTCCACCAGAGTATGCAAACACAGCGGGGGCACCTGTGCATCGCAGAACACCAACTCAGGGGCAATCTGAGCTTGTATACCCCCGGCACATCGCCGTTCTATCAGGCGCAGATAGGCTTGCACAAATTGAATTTCTTCAGCCACTGAGGTCCATATCCGCTGTCGGTGCCGTAGCAAATGCGCATACAACTCGCTCAGGTCGTGTACATATGCATGAGCCGATTCGGGTCGCTTGTTGAGTAAGTCCAACAGCCCACTGAGAGCATTGAACAGGAAATGAGGAGCCAAAGCCCCTGTGGCCGAAGAAAGAATCGGCGAAGGGGCGGCAGAAGCCTGCCGGTTTAGATGCCATAGCTGTACCCCCAGCGCCAAAATAACGGCCCCTAGCAGGCTCACCACTCCAAAGTACCAGAGTGAAGCCTGAATACCGTCAGGTATCTCCGCAAACGGGCAAATACCCCACCGGACCAGCGTATAGCCTGACCAAAGCAAGAGTTGAGAAACCCCAAAGATGACCAGCGTATCCATCCATAACCGAGTGCCGAGGGGCTTCTTCCGCGGGAACAGGGAGTTCAGTCCTACCGTAATCCAACGGTATCCGTGGTATAACAAGAAAATACTGCCCACGGAATACGCCATCATGAGGAAATGCTGGTAGAACTGTACTTCGGTAACAGATAGCTGGGCGATGGGATAGTATACCCAATACAGGGTACTACCCACTACAGTGTGGAGTAGCCAGGGCGGAGCTACCCCTTTGATTTGACTAATAAAGCGTGCCATGTTGATCAGTAATTGAAAATAAACTTTATGAATTCAATTTGATCAGGAGACGCGCCTAAACCCTTGTAGTAATGCGACAAAGTGAAACTTTGGGATAAATAGGAAAATACTGAAAAGAACAGGAAGCCCCTCTCCTAGCCCAGTGCAGCCTTCACCTGGTCAATCTTACTTCTGCTCACCGGCACCCGGGTAGCGGTGTCTGCCAGGTGCAGCTCCATCCCCCGGGAGTTCCCCGTTAGCTGAGTCACCTTCTTGAGGTTCACCAGATAGGACCGGTGGCAGCGCATCACCGATGTCCCCACCAGCTGCTTTTCCAAGCCCAACAAAGTGCTCCGGACCAGAGTCTTCTCGTGCTTGCCCCCTTCTGCCATCGTAAACATTTCACAGTAGTTACCTTCACTTTCTATGTACAGCAGGCGGTCCAGGTGTACTTGCACCCTTTCGTGTTGCAAGTCAGACTGTAAGGTGATGTGTAAGGGAGAGCTAGGCGATGGCGATTCCACCTTGGCCTCCGACTCCTTGATGCGCTGCTGGTATACCGACCAGGAGACCACCAGAGACAGCGGGATGATGCCAATCAGCAGGGTGCGCATCACAATCAGGTACCAGTCATACCCACTGAAACCTACCCAACCTTCCAGCGACCAAGTGAGCAGGTAGTTGAGGCTACCTAGAAACATGAAGAAAGAACCATAGTAGCCGAAAGCCGACCGGATCGGGAATTGATGCGGCCGGATACCCACCCACCGAGGCACATAGTTCAAATACAAATGGGTAAGTAAGCCCGACAAGAGTCCGTAGCTAATAATCACCACGTACACCCATATACCCGTGGTACCAGCATAGTCTTGTAAGCCAAACGGAGTAAAGAGTAAGATGAAAGCAGGCGGAAACACCGTCACCATACCGATGATTTGCCGCTTCACTCGGCGCTGAGTGGGAAACCCAAGGGGCACCTGTAGCAACTGGTTGATTTTCTTAATTACTTCTCTCATGGGATGGGATTCCCTTTCCACCATTCAATTATGCGATCCGGCCCAAAAATACAGCGTCTCATTCCAGACAGCGCCCCCTAAAATATTCAAACCCTCGGGGACGAAGAAATTCTTGTTGTTCCCCAGGCCCAACCGCCTCTTAAATGCCACCAAAGAATTCTGGAAAAGCTCCTTAGCATAAGCCCAAAAAGAAAATAGTAAAAGGGATGAGGCCGTGCCCCTACCGGGTCGCGCTTTCCCCACTCGCTTTCCCGGCTTGCTACTTCACTATTTCGAGCGTCCTCGCTCGGAATAACGGATTGAGTGAGCGTCTCGCTCACACCATAGCCCTGCCGGGAAGAGCTCAAACAAAGGGTCAATCGCTCACGGGAAAAAGCCTCTGCTAGATAGAAAAAGTAACCCCAGTAAGCTTCTCTGATACCTCCCAAAGGCGCCTTCCGGCTTCTTCGCTTTGCGACTCAGGGGTAGAAGGTACCAACACCGGTTTCCCTCGCATCTCACCCATCTTATTGGGTCCATAGTACTCCCCACCTTGTGCTTTCGCATCTACACTAGCACGAATCTGCGGTAGCGCTCCAGCCGCAGCACTTTGCATCATCACCAGCAGGAGCGGCGTCAGCAGCCGGAAGATCAGCTTACCTTCCACATGCCGGGCCAAGTCAGTTTTAGATCCCCCAGGATGCGCCGCCAAAGCCTCTATATCCAAGCCTGCCGCTTTTATCCGCCGCTGCAGCTCATAGGTAAAGAGCAAGTTCTCCAGTTTGGACCGGCCATAAGCCCTCATAGGCGTATACTCAGCCCCGTCATTAAACATCAGGTTATCCCAATCCATATCACCCCGCTTATGTGCCAGCGAGCTTACATTCACAATCCGGGCTCCTGCCGTAGCCTTCAGCAACTCAAACAGCTGAGCCGTCAGTGCAAAATGACCAAAGTGATTTACCCCTTGCTGCTGCTCCAGCCCATCCTGAGTTTTCCCATAGGGAGTCATCATAATCCCCGCATTATTCACTAGCACGTCCAGTCGAGAATACGCCTGCGCAAAGGCATCGGCAAAGGCCTTCACGGACGCTAGACTAGCCAGGTCCAAAGCCATCACCGTAATCGTACCCGACACTTGGCCAATGCTCGCCTTGGCCGCCTCTCCCTTGTCCAGCGTACGGCAAGCCAGAATAACTTCCGCGCCTTTCTCGGCAAATACCTTTACCGTTTCATATCCGAGGCCCGTATTACCTCCGGTTACTAAAATGATTTTTCCTGCAAGACTTGGGATATCCGCCAGACCCCAGGCAGTAGCGTGAGTAGACATAGAAAAATTAGATTGGTGGGACAAAAAATTCAACACCCTACTCACCAAATAGTTCCTACAAAAACGCGCTTTCAGTATCCCTGGGGATTACCCCAATGTTACCCGAAACCGTTGCAGGGGATAATCCAGGGAGATTTCTACCGAAATTGACTGGCAACTCCTACCTTTCACCTATAACCTATTATACCCCAAATCATGGACCAAGCCATTCGTGAAAAAGCCCAGTCGTGGCTAGACAGCCCCATCGACGCGGAAGCAAAATCCGAAATCGAAAACCTGTTAAACAACGAAACCGAACTCACCGAAGCCTTTTACAAAGACCTGGAGTTTGGCACCGGCGGTTTGCGGGGCATCATGGGCATCGGTAGCAACCGGATGAACAAGTACACCGTGGGCATGGCTACCCAGGGACTTGCCAACTACCTGAAAAAGATCTTCACCGATGAGGACATTAAGGTGGCAATCGCACACGATAGCCGGAACAATAGCCGGTTCTTTGCCGAAACCACCGCCGCAGTATTTTCAGCCTCAGGCATCAAAGTCTACCTTTTCGAAGACCTGCGCCCCACCCCAGAGCTCAGCTACGCCATCCG
>JBCBHI010000159.1:0-8379 GCA_038525885.1 Bacteroidota bacterium | reverse complement strand
GTTCAATGACGGTACGGTCATTTTGCAAGACCGGATCGACCTGCTGATCGACAACGGATGGAAGGGAGCCTTGATCGTATTTGTGGTACTAGCCCTCTTTTTGCGCATTCGGCTCAGCTTTTGGGTGGCCCTGGGTATCCCCATCTCGTTCTTGGGCATGTTCATATTGGCTACCTGGTACGGCATCACCATCAACGTGCTGTCCCTCTTCGGCATGATCCTCGTCATCGGTATTCTGGTGGATGATGGAATTGTGGTAGGGGAGAACGTGTACCAGCACTACCAGCGGGGAGCTTCCCGCTTCCAGGCCGTGCTCAAAGGCACCCTGGAGGTGATTCCCTCCATTCTGTCAGCCATTCTTACTACCTGCCTGGCCTTCAGTATCTTCTTCTTCGTAGAAGGGCAAATGGGCGACTTTTTTCGGGACATTGCCTTTGTGGTGATCGCAGCCTTAGGGTTCTCCCTTATCGAGGTTATCCTGTTTTTGCCTGCTCACTTAGCCCATATCAAAGACCTGCAGGAGGATGTTAAACCTGGCCGGGTGAAGGAATTCGTGGAGAACCTCCTCCTGCGGTTTCGCGATGCCATTTTCAAACCCATCCTGGAGTTCGTGCTCCGCTACAAGGTGTTCAGTTTTTTCGTGCTCTTGGGGGCCTTGGTAGTAACCATGGGGGCCATCCGAAGCGGCATGATTCAGACTACCTTCTTCCCGGAAAATATTGAGCAGACCCAAGGCCAGGTAAGTATTGAGTTCCCGGCCGGAACGCCAGAGGCGGTTACCGAAGCGGCCATTCTGCAAGTAAAAGCGGCGGCGGATGGCCTTAATGCCCGCTATGAAGCGGACTTTGGAAAAGCCCTGATGACCGATCAGGAAATCTTCTTGGGGCCTGGTAGTAACCAAGCTACGGCCATCTTCTACTTCCTGCCTTCCGAGGAGCGGCCGTTGGATAGCAAAGCCATCACCCGAGACCTCCGCGAGGCTGTTGGAGAGCTGCCGGGTACCACCAAGCTTAGCTTCGAGACAGCTACCCCTTTTGGCAAGCCCTTGAATGTTTCCTTCGCCGCCGCGGATTACAACCGAATTCGTTCGGCAGCAGCCTTCTTCCAGGAGGAAATGGAAGCCACCGGTATGGTGCGGGATATGATCACCAACGACCGCGCCGACCAACCCGAATTGAACCTTGAGCTCAACGAGACGGGCCGGGCCCTGGGGCTCACTCCCCAGTCCGTGATTCGCCAGGTGCGTTTTGGCTTCTTTGGCTACGAGGCCCAGCGGCTACAACGCGGGGACGACGAAGTGAAGGTATGGGTGCGCTACGCACTTGATAACCGGGACGAGGTGGATGAGCTGATGAACATGCGCATTCGCACGCCGCAAGGGCAGCAAGTGCCCGTGAGCGAGGTAGCTACCATCACCCGCACCAAGGGGCTCCTGAGCATCAATCACATCGATGGCAAGCGCCAAATAACCGTAGAGGGCGAGCTAGCCGGACCCGAGGTTACGTCTACCCAGATGATTGGGAAGGTGCAGAGCGAAATCATGCCCCGTATGCAGGAGGCCTTCCCGGATGTGAAGATGACCCTGGAAGGGCAACAGCGTGAGCTGGGTAAGGTTCAGGCTTCTCTCAGTGTTTTGCTGCCCATCATCATCGGGCTCATCATCGCCTTGCTCATCATCACCTTCCGCAGCATCAGCCAGTCCATCGCGCTTATGATGACCATCCCTTTTGGCATCATCGGCATGGCCTGGGGGCATTTCCTGCACGGGCAGCCTATCAGCATCTTATCCTTCCTGGGTTTCATTGCCCTAGCCGGGGTGATCATCAACGACGGCCTGGTATTCACCAATACCTTCAATAAGAACCTGCGTGAGGGGATGGGCTTTGATGAAGCCCTGAAGGAAACCGCTTTGAGCCGCTTCCGGCCCATTCTACTTACCACCGTTACCACGGCCGCAGGCCTATTGCCGCTGCTTTTAGAGAAGAGCTTCCAGGCTCAGTTCCTCATCCCTATGGCCATCACCATTGCCTACGGTCTGTTGGCGGGTTCCGCTTTGCTCACCCTCATGCTACCGGTATTCCTCAGCGGTATGAACCGCATCAAGGTGTACATCAAATGGCTGTGGGAAGGGAAAAGGCCCGCCAAGGAGGAAGTGGAAAAGGCCTTGATCAGGCAAAAGAACGAGGAGCACTACCGTACCGAAATAGAAGTAGCATAACCCCATCATTCAAAAGGAATACTAGTATGAAACAAATTGCAATGACATGTTTCCTGTGGTTGGGTTTGGCGAGTTCGGCTCTTGCCCAGACCCAGAGTCCCACCATCGGGCTGGAAGAAGCCACCCTGCTGGCTTTGGAGTACAACTATGATGTACGCATTGCACAGCTGAACGAGGAAGTGGCTGCCGAGCGAGCGGTCCCCGGCGAGGCGGGTTTTCTGCCCACGGTGAGCCTTACGGGCAGTGGCAGCTATGCCGAAAACGGCACTTATCTGGAGTTTGCTGACCCTTCCCAACCGGTGATTGAGGCCGATGCGGCTGCCACTACCAACTACAGTGCAGCCCTCAACGTCAACTATGTGCTCTACAACGGCGGCGGCCGCAGGGTTACTCTGAAGCAGCTGGAAAACTCCCTGGAACAATCGGGCATGCTTACCCGGCAGCGGATGGAAGGCACCGTCCTTTCCGTGTCCGGTGGCTACCTGGCTGCCTTGGCTGCCTGGGAGGTCTACCAGATCAACCAGGAAACCGCCCAGCTGAGTGTATACCGCTACCAAAGGGCCAAGGAGAACTACGCCCTGGGCAACTACACCAAGCTGGAGCTGCTCAACGCAGAGGTAGACCTGAGCACCGATAGCTCCAATGTCATTCAGTCGCGTCTGGCTTATGAGAAAGCCCTGGTGAGCCTGAACCAACTAATCGGCATTGCCCCGGATTCGGTCTATGTTTTGGATACCGAGCTGGTGTTCAACGGAGACTTGCAGCTAGGTAATCTGCTCAACGATGTCCTCAGTCGCAACACAGGCTACTTGCTCACGCGCAAGCAGTTGGAAGCTAGTGCTTTGCAGGTAGACCAGGCCCGTACGGGCTACATGCCACAGCTTAGCTTCACCGGGGGCTACTCCCTGTCGGGCAGCCTCAACGAAGCCGCGCTGTTTGCTGAGCAACGTTCCAACGGCTGGAATGCCGGGTTGCAGCTCAGCTACAACCTGTACAACGGCGGTCGTACCAAACGGGCCCAGCAAACGGCCATTATTCAGCAGCAGGCGCAAGAGCTGGCCGTGCAGCAGTCCGAGGATTTGCTGCGGACCAACCTCATTAGCACCTACAAGGACTACACCACCAACTTGGAGCTAATGACCCTGAGCGAGCGCAACGTAGAGCTGGCCCAGGCCAACTACGATAGGAGCGAGGTAGGCTTTGGTACCGGGCAGGTAACAGGGCTGCAACTGCGTGAAGCCCAGAACAACCTGGCTCGCGCCAAATACCAGCTCACCAGCCAGCGTATCCAGACCAAACAAGCCGAGCTTAGCTTGTATTTCTACTCAGGTAGTTTGGTGGAGTAACCTATTCAGGTACTGGTTCGAGAGTCTCCCTCGGACCTTTTACCCATTTTGAGCGTCACGCTCACAGGGGGTAGGCTATATTTTTTGATCGCTCACCAGGGAAAAGGAGCGATCATTCACATTTCCAGAGGTTATCTGGAAACTTTCTGGTCAGCATAAACCGATTAAGAGGAAGTATTTCCCTTTTTGATTTTTTGCACCGCTACTATAGAGGTACTGGTGAGGTTGGCAATTTCTTCCATAGAAAGAGAACTATCCGCGAGCATCTTCTTGATGATCTCTTCCTTTTCGCGGGAGCGTCCTTCTTGGTAAAAACTATCGGTTTCTATGTCGTATGTAATTGGCATTTTTCCAGTAATCTCTTTCGTAAGGTTATCTAATTTACGTAAACGCGACAGGATCACCAAGTGTTGTATGTACCGTTGTCTGGTAATCTCATCGCTTCGAAGTTTCCACAATCGCTCGACGATTTTGTGAATTACTTTCTCTCCTTCTTCACGAGGGTAATCCCCCAAGATCGCTAATAAAATCTCTTCAGGGACCGAAGAGTGCAGGGTCTGATCCAGCGGAATCTCACTAAGATTCTTCAATGAGTACCCCTTGATCTCTTGTCCTTTAGGTAGCTCAGTGACCATTTTCGATTGTCCAACTCCCAGATACAGAACGAATTGCCTAACGGGTACCTCAAATTTGCGGAGCAACAGAGCTTTGTACTCCGCCATGCGGTAGACCATTTTCGGGTCATCCTGCGTTTGAAATTCCAGGTGAAGCAAAAACTCGGCTCCTGAATCATCCGTGACCCATTTTAGGAAATCCGGCTCTCTCTCGATGGTACTTTGCAGCTTTTCCTTCACCTCTCGCGTGGCTTGAATCCGAATACCCAAAAGCTTCTCACTCAAGGGTAAGAGTAATGCCTCAATGTTCTCTTTTAGAATCTTGTCAAATTCACCCATTCTGGTCAAATTAATAAATACACTTAGCAAAAATCTCAAAACCTAAATTTTGATACTTATTTGCCCCTTAATTTGAGATTACCACTCAAGTGTTATGTAGGGAACCCAAGTGCACAACTCTCAAGCTTTGCTCTTTCTTGGGAATCAATAACACCATTTACACCTAGCTTTTATCAGGATTCCAAAAAACATACAGGTCTGTGTGTGTCTTTATTCTCCGTACCTACCATAAATTCTTACTTCAGATTACTGGTTCGAGGGTCTCCCTCGGACCTTTAGCCCTAGTGAGCGTCACGCTCACTAGGGGCGACCTACCATGAACTTTGATATGATGGGCTGGCTATTTTCTCCAATCGCTCATCCAGAAAAAGGATAGATCATGCCCATTTCCAGGGGCTATCATCCTCAAACACCAGTACCTCAAAATCCTCATAGCTGAGGAATTATTTCCCGTGCCAATTGCTGTACTAGCACTTTCATCCCCAATTGATTGTGCTGGTTATGAAGATCAATACCGACTTTTTGAATCAGGAAGGTAGTTTCCTGTCCCCCGAAGAAAAGCTGGAAGCCTTTCTACGTAGCTTCGAAAAGCTCAAATACACTCGCCCTTCCCGTATCCGCTCCAGTGTTATATACTGGGTCATTCGGGTTTTGGCCTGGCTATTCATTATCCTAAGTGCTGCCATGTTCGGCTTGGCCTCGCTGGCCGAAGAAGAGATGGAGGTAGTATACCAAGAGGAGATAGTTACTGAATATGCCTCTTTCTTGATTAGAAATGAGGAGGGAAATATCAGGAGTCTTAAGCCAGACAACAAAAATGTCTTCATTGAAGAATTTACCGAAACCATGATCCGGATCGTATGGTCATTCGAAGGGCTTATTATCAACCTACAATTCCTCACCGTACTCTGGGCATTGATCTGGATTTTCATTGCACGGCTTTGCCGCAACCTCCTCAAGCGCTCCTATTACATCCTACGGATGGAATGGTTGGTTTTCAAATACTTAGAGGATACGGATGATGCTAAGCCTGCTAACAATTAATTAGGACAAGTTAGAGAGAACAGAGAATTGTAAAACGTTTTGGAAGAATGAATGGCGATGGGAAGAGTCGCAGCCTAAAGGGTTAGTGAGCAGAAAGGGGTCCGATCGCTATCGACGTTGTGAAGATAGCGATCGGCCCCCTGCAACCTTGGTTTTAGTTTCAGAAATAGCGCTGCGCGCTCATCGGTTTGGGATTGCCTTAAGATCCATCTGTAGGGGGTCGTTTCATGAAACGCCCCCCTACAGATTGACCCCTTCGCCCCCTTCTACAGAATTATCATGCGTCCCTTCAGATCGATCCCCTATGAGTGCCGAGGGCTGCCGCCCAGCGCTTCCAATGAAATTATACCACGCCTGCGAACCTCGGTAAACCCTCCGTTTTAGCGGCTCTACAGCTAGCCGATCATTTACCTAAACCCTTTTGGTTGGTACAATATGTTTTGCTGTAAGATTGCCTGGGATGAGGGTCATGATTGTGTACAACCATCCCATCCAGTGGTTGGTGCCCGTATATCATGGCTGTTTTACACTGGGGTTTCATTGCCAACCTACCTGCCCCCCCTTAACAACAAACACCTCAACACCTGACTTTTATCAGGATTCTACAGACCATGCGGAGCTAGCTTAGCCCTTATGAACGTCCTCATTCTCAGGAAACTAATCATTGGGGCTACCGGGCTCTTCCTCTGTATCTTTTTGGTGGTGCACCTCTCGGCCAATCTGGTGCTGCTGTTGCCTGCCGAGCAAGCCAGCCATTGGTACAATGCCTATGCGGCCTTTCTGGCAAATAACCTGCTTATCAAGGTAGTGGCCTATTTGCTGTATGCATCCATCCTGCTGCATATCCTGTATGCGTTCATCATCCTGGCGAAAAACCGACGGGCACGTAGAGTGCCTTACGCCGTGAACCGGAAACTGGAAAACAGCACGTGGGCTTCGCAGAATATGGGCTTGCTGGGAGTGATGATCTTACTATTTCTGGTGGTGCACCTGGCTGACTTTTGGGCCAAGGCCAAATTGGGCATAGGCGGGGAAGTGCCGCTGGATGCCTACGGCAACAAAGACCTATACATCCTGGCTGAGGTGTTATTTGATAACCTCCTTTACGTGACCTTCTATACGCTACTGATGGTACCGCTGGGCTTCCATGTATTCCATGGTCTGAAAAGTGCCGTCAAATCTCTGGGCCTGTACCACCGGAAAAGCCTACGGCGGATGGAGAGAATCTCGCTCTGGTTTGCCTGGATAGTAGCCGGAGGCTTCGGCATCATTCCCCTCATCATGTACCTAAAAGGACTCACCCTATGATTTTGGACAGTAAAATTCCCGAAGGGAGGCTGGAGGAAAAGTGGCGCAACTACCAGCTGAAAGCGCAGCTGATCAATCCGGCCAACAAGAAGAAGCTCTCTGTAATTGTGGTAGGGTCTGGTTTGGCTGGGGCGGGTGCCGCGGCCACCTTGGGCGAGCTTGGCTATCAGGTAGACTGCTTCTGCTATCAGGATTCGCCCCGGAGGGCACACTCCGTAGCTGCCCAGGGAGGGGTGAATGCAGCCAAAAACTACCAGCACGACGGCGACAGTGTCTGGCGGATGTTCTATGATACCCTGAAGGGCGGTGACTTTCGCTCGCGCGAGGCCAATGTGTACAGGCTGGCCGAACTTTCTGCCCCGCTGATTGACCACTTTGCTCAGCAGGGAGTGCCATTCGCTCGCGAGTATGGCGGTGTGTTGGTCAACCGCAGCTTTGGTGGCGTGCAGGTACAGCGTACCTTCTACGCCCGTGGGCAAACGGGCCAGCAGTTACTCTTGGCCGCCTATGCCCAACTCAGTAAGATGATTCGGGCTGGAAAAGTCACCATGCACACCCGCCATGAGATGATGGACTTGGTGTTGGTTGGCGGCCATGCCAAGGGCATCATAGCACGGGACTTGGTCACGGGTGAGCTTAAGAAATTCGCTGCCGACGCTGTAGTATTGGCCACGGGCGGCTACTCACGAGTATTTCGGCTTTCCACCCTGGCTATTGGGTGCAACGGCAGCGCCCTCTGGAAGGCGCATAAGAAGGGGGCGTACTTTGCGGCTCCCAGCTTCACGCAGATTCATCCTACGGCCTTGCCTCAGTCCAGCGACTCCCAGTCTAAGCTCACGCTTATGAGTGAGTCCTTGCGCAATGACGGCCGTATCTGGGTACCCTTGCGACCGGACGATGACCGGGCCCCTGAGGACATTCCGGAAGAGCAAAGAGACTACTATCTGGAGCGGCGATACCCTTCATTTGGCAACCTGGCCCCGCGCGATATCGCTTCGCGAGCCACCAAGGAGCGGATTGATGCTGGATACGGGGTGGGCAGATTGAAGAATGCCGTATATCTGGATTTCCGCCAGGCCATTGAGCGTTTGGGGCTGGATACCATCCGGGACCGCTACGGCAACTTGTTTCGCATGTACCAGAAAATAACGGGCATCAACGCCTACGAGTCGCCCATGGAAATATCCCCCGCGGCGCACTTCTCCATGGGTGGCCTGTGGGTAGACTATGAGCTGATGACCACCGTTCCGGGCCTTTTCGCCATTGGCGAGTGCAATTTCTCGGATCACGGAGCCAACCGGCTGGGGGCCAATTCCTTACTTCAGGCTTCGGTGGATGGCTATTTCATTCTGCCGAATACCATCAACAACTACCTGGCAAACACCCTGAAAGAAGACCCGGTCACCGCTGAGCATCCGGCTTTTGCCAATGCGCAAGCGGAGGTAAAAGCCCACATAGAGAAGCTAATGGCCATCCAAGGCCAGGAGACTACGGATTCGTTTCACCGGGC
>JBCBHI010000158.1:0-8379 GCA_038525885.1 Bacteroidota bacterium | reverse complement strand
CATTGACGTGGTTCTTTGGCGATGGTAACTCCTTTATCGGGGATACGGCTACCCATCAGTATGCACAAGAGGGTACCTACTTGGTTACGCTGGAATTAACCAACCGATGCGGATTGGATAGTGTGCTTACGGACACGGTGATTGTGTATCAGGAGATTCCTGAACCCACCATCCCTAACAGTACTTCTTTGTGTACCGATCCTATCACCCTGAATGCTGCCGATGGATCCAATGGAGCCCCGGACCCTTCATGGAATTATGCCTGGTCAACGGGAGAGACTACTCAAACTATTTCTATATCAGATTTGGCAGGCCAGGCCCTTTTGGTCTCCGTGGTAATCTCGGACAGCATCGGCTGTACCAATACGGACAGCACCCTGGTGGTGGACGGTAGACCCATCTTTGATCTGGGCACGGACCAGACGGTGTGTCAGGGTACGCCCGTAGATGACCTCAATGCTTCTAACAACGGTGCTCTCTTTACCTGGACGCTGAATGGTGTCAATACTGGCAATACCTCTCGTTTGCAATCCGTGAATACCAATGTGATTGATACGCTGGTGTACACCCTTACGGTAAACGATACCATTACCGGATGTTCAGATGCGGATACTATATCCTTCTTAGTGAATCCTAGTCCGGAGATTTCCACGAGTACTACCGAGACTACGGCGTGCGGATTGAGCAATGGCTCTGCTACCGTGACGGTGGTAAGTCCGGCTACTTTTGATGTAGTGTGGACAGGAAATAACGGCTTTATGGGCACGGATGCTGCAACAGGTAATGTACTGGATGCTGGCGTTTATCAGGTCACCGTCACGGATGCGGTTTCCGGTTGTCCTACCTCTGAAACGGTATCGGTAACCGATGGCGGGGACGACTTTGCCATCACGAATGTCATACCTGACTCTAGTTGTACCCTGGCATCAGTCCAACTCTTCCTGAACGATAGTATCTCTTCTGGTTCCAATGTGGCGGTGATTCTCCAAAACCAAACCACCGGAAACCTGATAAGCGTAGACGAACGGGTGTTGGATATCACTCCGGGTACCCGAGGGTTTACGGTAGACGGGCTGGAACCGGGTGACTACTTTGTGCAGATTGCGAATGCTTCTATCTGTGTTCAGGATACGATATTCACCATTCCTGAATTGCCGCAGGTAACCATTGCCAGTCCTACCTTCTTGGATGCTTGTGGTGCGACTACCGAAGTATCCGTAGATGTTTCCGGTCTATCCAATCCTGAAGTGCTGTGGACGGCCTTCAATGGTGGTGGGTTCCCGGTAACGGCAGATATCACCCAGCCCACGGTAACGGTAGATGCCGCCGGCCTCTACTTGGTGACCGTAAGTGATGAAAGTTCTGGCCTTTGTCCGGCCACTGATTCGGTGACGGTCAACCTGAACTCGTTCCCAGGAGTAACCATCAATACCATAGGTGAGAATTGCGAAGGGCAGCTTACCCTGGCCCTGACTACCGCACCAGATGGGGATTACTCTACCGTGTGGACTCAAAATGGAAGCCAAATTGGCATTGGCTCTTCGATAGTGGTAACCGAAAGTGGGCGGTACGATGTACTGGCTACCCTGCAGTCTACGGGCTGTCAAGCCACGGATTTTGCGGCTATCACCATCAACGATCCCCTAGAGGTGCAAGCCATTGGCGAGCCAGCTTGTGATGATGGTAATCCGGTAATGCTCACGGCGATTGCCACTGGTACGGGCAGTGATTCCCTGTTGTACACCTGGCGGGGACCTGGTCAGATTTCGGCTACGCTGAATGAAAACACCATCGATGTATTTGAGCCAGGTACATACACCGTCACGGTACGAAGAAACCTTACTCCTACGGACGGGTGTACTGCGACGGATAGAATCGCCATTGAGCGGATCGCGTTTGATTCGGTGGTGGCCACCGAGCTAGCAGTGGTTTGTCCTCCTGATCCTGATCCTAGCATCAACACGGCCGTGCTGGAAGCCACGGGTGATTTCCTCACCTTCACCTGGACCCGCCCGGATAGTGTGATCCGAACCGGGGCTATGCTCTCCACGGGTATTCCTGGGCTGTATCAGGTGATTGCTCAAGATGCCTTTGGCTGCCGGGATACGGCCTTCTCAACCGTACGAGAATTCTGCGAGGTGTTTGTAAGAGCGCCAACCGCTTTCCGCCCCCGCAGTACCGTAGGTAATGACGCTTACCGAGTAGTGTACAAGAATATTGAAGAGGGAAGCTTCTCGGCTCAGATTTTCAATCGCTGGGGCGATCTCATACGCGAGTTCCAGAACCCAGCCTTCGAATGGGATGGCACCACTGCCAATGGAGGGGTAGCACCTCCTGGCACCTATGTGGTGGTGTTCCGGTATAGAAATCAGTTCTCGGATGAAATGGAGGAATTTGTGGAGCGAACAAGAGTTACGCTGATCCGATAGTTGCCTTCAATTTCAGAATAGAAGCAATGAATTAAGAAGTTGAGCCCTGGTGGCTCAACTTTTTTAGTTTTGCCACAGTTATGCTCGTACGCCCCTGGTGGGCATGTTTTCAAGTTGATTCGTTTATCCTATGATCCTTCTTATTTCGCCTTCGAAAACCCAAGATTTTGCAGCACCCCATTCCGTGGAACTGGCCACGCAGCCTAAGTTTACTCACGATGCTGACCGCTTAGTGAAGGTGCTTCAGAAGAAATCGGTAAAGAAACTAGAGTCGCTCATGGACCTGAGCGAAAATTTGGCCGGGATGAATTTTGACCGCTTCCAGAACTATGCTTATCAAAGCGAGGGAGAAACGGCCAACGTGCAGCGTCAGGCTATACTGGCCTATACTGGAGATGTGTACTCTGGCTTCGCCCTGGATGAATATGCGGAAGAAGACTACAACTTTGCCCAGAAGCATCTACGCATTGTTTCTGGTCTGTATGGTTTACTCCGTCCCCTGGACCTAATTCAGCCCTATCGCCTGGAAATGAAAACGCCCCTGAAGAATACGCGGGGTAAAGACCTTTATGGTTTTTGGAAAAACCGCATCGTGGATACACTCAATGAAGCGCTGGAAGAAAGCGGGAGCGAAATCTTAATCAATCTGGCCTCGAACGAGTATACCAGGGCCATTCCTAAGAATCGGTTGAATGCGGAAGTAATCACCCCCACCTTCAAGGATTTTAAGAATGGAGAGTACAAAGCGCTGATGTTGTTTTTGAAGCAAGCGCGGGGCAAAATGGCAGACTTCGCCGTGCGTGAGAAGTTGACCACGCCTGACGAACTGAAGGCCTTTGAGGGCATGGGGTATCAGTTCAATGCCTCGCTTACGGAAGGGAACGATTGGGTATTTACCCGGGAGCTAGCCTGATGAGCGTTTGGGAGGACTGGCACAAGCGGTTGTTTCCGAAGGGAAAGCCCACGCTATGGCACGAGGTAATTGACCGGCCTGAGAAAGAAAAGGCCAGTAGAGAAGCTTGGGCGGAGCAGATCCCGGAGGTATTGGACACCCTCAGCAAGTCCTACCATTTCAAAAAAATGGGGATCAAAGCCCCATGGCAAGTACATCTGTTTGATACCGCAAACGCCAAAGGCTTTGCCCTTAGTTACCCCAATTCCCTAGGAGAATTGGGTTTCCAGCACCTGTTTGACCTTCTGAAAGAACAGGTGCTTACCATGGGGTACCGGCAAGCCAACAGCGATAGAAAGATTTCTGACAAGGGTAGATTTGTTCAAACCGTAGAGAGGCATTACCTGAAACCGGGCCGACAGCAGTTTGAACCGCCGATAGATCAGCGATACGGTAACGTGCTGATAGAACTTGTAAAAGAGAATGACGACCCCAGATACATCAAAGTAATGGTGAGCATGTACAACGACCGATTGTATAAGCCGGCTGCCCCCTTTCACGAGTTCTTGGATTTGCTTTTCGCCCCTCCCGCCTAGAAAATCCGCACCCGCTGTCGCCTTGTCTCCTGATTGACTACCAGATGGAGCACGTAAAACCCTGGGGCTACGGCGCTGGGTACCTGCAATTCCCATACATTCTCTGTCCAGGGCGCAGCCGTAATGGGTATGATCCTGCCCTGTAGATCGATCAGATAAAGCTCCTCCGTATCCACCAGGGTGGGGTCTGCTGCATATACCCTAAGTGGGCGATAGGTAGGTGTAAGTCGGTATACCGAAATAGAATCTGCTGGTGGAACCGGTGGTTCTTCTATCGGGATTTCGCCTGAACAAACGCCCAACCGCTGGGCTACTCTGCCTCGCATCTCTTCCAATCGGTCGTAAGTATGCTGCCCAGGGCATTCAGTAGCACATCCATCCCGGTGTCCGGCAATCACCCCCAGGTTGCTATTCAGTCGGTGGCTGTTAGTGGCCTCGGGGTCCAACTCATCTTTGAATGCCTTCCAGCTCAGAAGACGCTCCAAAGTGCCGAGCATAGTGTCAGGAGGCGTGAAGTTGGTGTAGTCTCCTAGCAAGCAAACCCCCATGGTGCCCGTATTGCCACCACAGAAGTGAGCCCCAATCACCCGGTCTTGATCCCCACCCTCGGGGTCCCTACCCAGGTACAGATCACCATTTTGAGAGATGAGGTAGTTGTATCCAATGTCTGACCAGCCCCGGGTTCGGGTATGGAACACATATATGTCTCGCACCACCTGCGTGAAATTGGTATTGGTATTAGAACCTGCCGAATGATGCACAATCAAGTTGCCTACCGTAGAGAAACTCCTGCCGGGTGAGGGGGAGGGGAGTCCCGATCTCCATTCTGATTGGGGAATGGCCGGGGGAAACTCGCAGTAGCTTTCATCCTGCCCACGGCTGGTGGGCCGTTGTATCTTAGGGGTAACCCCACTGTTGATGAGGATTATTTCTACCGGGCCTTCAAAACCGCCAGGCAGGTATATTTGGTAGCCATCGGATGGGTTGGATAAACTCTCTAAATTAGAAAGCTGCCCTGCCTCTTCCTCTCCGTGAGGGTCCACCTCCAGGTCTAGCCTCTCTATGCCATCCGTGAGGTACATGCCCGCAAAGCTTGCACCCTTGGGGATGCGCACCGCTACGGCCGTGAATTCCCACTCTTGGGGTAGGTTCAATATGGCTTTCTTGGCCGCTCCCTGTAGGGTATAGGCTCTTGTCCAAGGATCAGAAGAGAGAGGTTCTTGGGCTACCAAGGCCTGGCCGTAGGCAGAAACCCCAGCCAAGGATAGCAGCAGGAGTAATTGTAATCGGAGAGAAAGAAACATTTCGGGTGGGTTTATACTCATCAGACCCCAAAAAGATCACTAGGGTTTCACCTGATTTTGTTAATGTTATCCACATACCCATATGCCAAAGAAACCTTGTGAATAATTGCCCGTTAGCACAATAAAATACTGCCTGCATGTCACGCATTGCGCTTCTGTTCCAAGCCTCTTGCTTGGTCATTCTCCTGAGTGGTTTCACCCTCCAAAATGAACAACTTCTTAGCACATCCTTACGAGTTACCGTATTGAATGAACTGGGCAATATAGTACCGGGTGCTACGGTAACCGTGTATGCCAATGAGGAAGACTACCGGAACAGTACTAACCCGGTGCAGCCTGCACAAGAGACAAATGCCAAGGGCCGTGTTTCGTTCAAAAAGCTTGACCCTACCGTGTATTTCCTGGATGTGCAGATGGGGGATCTGAATAACATAGGACTGGCAGTTCAGACCGATACTTTGAAACCTAATTTGATCAATAAGGTCAACATCATTATAGAATAATTTATTTGTTCTTTTCGTGGTTGCACAAACCCTGAGATGCCTCATCTCAGGGTTTGTTTTTTATGGGGCACCGAAACCCTTCCTTGGGTACGCCAAGGGATGAATTTTATTCAAAGTCTTTGGGGACTATGTGCCTTCTTTGGTCTTTGTGGTTCCATTTTTACCACCCAGCAGAAGTAGTCTCCAGGTTTATTTGATAGGGATGTAGACTTCCTCTACCGCATCAGGGCTGTCAGGCCCGGGATAGTCGGCGGGTATGATCTCAAAGTGTGGCCGATCGTCAATGGAAAACTCAGATTCCGGTAGCCATTGGCTGTGAAATTGAGCTACTGTTTCAGGAAAATCTTTGGCAGGCCCCCGGTGGTAAAACTTTGCGTAGGTACCGCCGGGCATATCAAAAGCGGTGAGGCCTTGGGGTATACGATTGAAGTGCCTTACCTGTACGGCCGCCCAACGTTCTACATTAGAGGTTTCCTTAGGCGGGCCAAACCCCAAATGCCGCATAACGGAGTAGGATTCCTCTCCTTCCTGGTGACCTATTTCTTGTCGGCGAGGCCCGAACTCCTGCCACAGCTTGAGCACGGCGTCTACGTCAGACATTTTTGCCATGGTACGTAGCCCCACTATGGTAATCGGACGGAGCACAACTATCCTTACATCCATAGAAAATTATTTGCCGCTACTGCCGATAAATCCGTCCTCCCGACGGTCGAACAGCACGTTGAAGGAAGTCAAGCTTCCGTAGATTTTAGTAATGTATTGTTGCAGGTTTACCTTCTCTTCATCCGTGAGTTTGGATGCATTAATGCGCTGTTCCATCACGCGCAAGCGGTCCCGGACCATCACTATTTTGTGAAAGAAAGTATCGATGGGCAGCTCATAGGATTTTAGATCCGGGTTGCCGGGCTGAAACACCAGCGTGCCACCTTCCCATTTTTCTCCCAGATCTATAGTGTCCTGGTCTCCCAGTACGGGTTCCAGCATATTTTTGAGTATATCTTCCAAGTCAGCCAGGCTTACCTGGTCCTGCCTTGGGGCTACCCTCTCTAGTACTTCCAGTTCATCTTCGGCATACAAGTGCCCTATTTCTTTCACTCCGTGATTTACGAAGGTAATCACCAGTAGCTCGCTGGTAGTTTGTGTAACCACGCCAACACCAAATTCTTCGTGTCTCACGCGGGAGCCTATACCTACATCCATAAAAAGGGTAATGCTATAAGAATGGAATATAAAGGGATTCCCCGTTTTCTGCTAAAAAAAGACAAGGATTTCGATTACTATGGATTTTCTAGGTTTGAATGATTGAGAAAAAACAGCCCCTTTTTTTTCACTCTGTCCTGAGTTTTCGGAACACCTTTCCCCAAGGTGGTGTTCACACATGAAGAAATCTACATTTGTTCAGAAGGTCCTCCATCTTCACGAAAAACCACTGCCTGTATGGAAGAACTGCCGAGTAAGGTAAAAGAGAAATTCTCTGGTGTTTTTGAGCCGGAACTGATAGAAGACATGATTGCCGTAGGCAGGCCAATGCGCGTTCCAGCCGGTACCGTCATTCTCGATCTGGGCCAAACCATGCCTGAAATGCCCTTGGTGCTCAATGGTCACATCCGCATCATGCGTGATGATGAGGACGGCCACGAACTCTTCCTGTACTACATACAGGGCGGCGATGTATGCGCCATGTCGCTTACCTGCTGTATTCAAGACAAAGCCAGTGAAATCCGGGCCATAGCCGAGGAAGACTCTCTGCTGTGGGTGGTGCCCAAGGGCAAAATGGATAGCTGGATTAGCAAGTATACCAGCTGGCGCACCTACGTGTTTCAGGCCTACAATAGCCGGTTCGATGAGCTACTGGACACCATCGATAGCATTGCCTTTATGCGGATGGACGAACGGCTGATGAAGTATTTGCTAGACCTAAAGCAAAGCAAGGGCACCTACGTGATCGAAAAAACGCACCAAGAGATTGCCAACGACCTCAATACCTCCCGGGTAGTGGTGAGTCGCTTGCTCAAGCAGCTGGAACGCGAAGATCGCATTGAAATGTACCGAAACCGGATTGAGATTCTGTAACTTGGGTTACGGCCGCCACTGCCGAAGGCGGGTACCTTTGCGTACGCTTAGGTGAAAAAGACCTTCTACATGAATCTCCAACGATACTTTCCTTTTCTGCAATGGCTACCGGGTTACTCAAGGGCCGACCTGCGGGGTGACCTCTCCGCAGGACTTACCGTGGGCGTCATGTTGATTCCCCAAGGGATGGCATACTCCATGCTGGCCGGGTTGCCGCCCATCTATGGCCTCTACGCCTCCACCATTCCCTTGATTCTGTATGCCCTATTTGGCACTAGTCGGCAGCTGGCGGTGGGTCCCGTGGCCATGGTTGCCCTGCTGATCGCTACCGGCGTCGGTCAATTGGCAGAGGTAGGGAGTGCCGAGTTTATCGGCCTGGCTATCCTCTTATCGCTCATGGTAGGGGTCATGCAGTTCGCCCTGGGTATCTTCCGCTTGGGCTTTCTGGTCAACTTCCTGTCCCATCCCGTCATTAGCGGATTCACCAGCGCGGCGGCCCTCATCATTGGCTTAAGCCAGCTCAAGCACCTCTTGGGTATAGACATCCCGCGGAGCAATTACATCCATGAGATTATCATCAAT
>JBCBHI010000157.1:0-8459 GCA_038525885.1 Bacteroidota bacterium | reverse complement strand
ATTCTCCTAGTCTGCCCACAAATCTGAAAACCGGAAAGATTCGCCATCAAAAAGTCCCTTGTCGCTCAACTTTAGCTGGGGTATCACCAGCAGGGCCATGAAAGACAAGGTCATAAAAGGTGCAGATAAGGTACAGCCAAGTCCTTTTACCAGGGCATCCAAGGCCTCATATTGTTTGGCAATGGAATACCCATCCTCAGTAGACATGAGCCCGGCAACGGGTAGTGGTAGCACCTCCATTTGGTCCCCATCCACTACGGCAAGTCCACCTTTACTATCCATAAGTGCCTGTACAGCAGCAGATATTTCTTCATCGGTACAGCCCACGGCTAGAATATTGTGCGAGTCATGCCCTACGGAGGAAGCCAAAGCACCCCGTTTCAGATTGAAATTGCGAATGAAAGCCAAGGCAGGTGGTGCGCTTTGGTATCGATTTACCACGGCCAGTTTGAGAATGTCCCGTCCAGGATCTGAAACAGCCATTCCGTTCTCTACCCTTGGGGGCTCGTGCAATTCCCGGGTAATCAGCTGGCCATCCAAAGCTTCCATGACCCGCAGCGTTTTTCCGGTGGCCGGAATTTGAAATGCCTCCTGCGGATGTTTTGTAGCCGTAAACTGATTGATGATCTCATTTTCACCTCGGGGTAGGAGGGTGGTAGAGTTTTCGGCAACTAACTGACCAACTAGGTAGGTGGCTTCTACCTTGAAATCTACCAATGAGTTGACCTCAATGAAATCTGCAGGGTCACCTACCCGAAGTTGCCCTACCGGCAGGTTATAATGATCGATAGGATTGAGGCAAGCTACTTGCAACACTTTGAATACATCCATTCCCTTGGCTACCGCCCGTGCGCACAGCTCATTGATGTGCCCAATGACTAAGTTGTCGGGATGTTTATCATCCGAACAGAACATCAAATTTTCGAAGTGCTCTGGCAGATGGTCGATCAAAGCCTCGAAATTTTTGGCTGCGCTACCTTCACGTATGAGCACCTTCATGCCCAAGGCAAGCTTGCCAGCCGCCTCTTCAAAGGTGAAGCACTCATGGTCGGTGCTTATGCCTGCTGCTGCATACTTTTCTGCCTGTTCTCCCATTAAGCCGGGCGCATGCCCATCAATCGGTTTGCCCAGCCGTTTGGCTACCTCCAGCTTTTTGTACACCTCCTCATCCTGGAACAACACCCCAGGCCAGTTCATCATCTCTGCCAAATACAGCAGTCCGTCTTTCACAAAAAGCTCCTCTATATCCTCAGCCGTGATGGTAGCGCCCGCAGTTTCGAAAGCAGTGGCCGGTACACAACTGGGGGCCCCAAAGAAAAAGTTGAAGGGGACCTGCTTGGCATTATTGATCATGTACCGGACTCCTTCCATCCCCAGCACATTGCCAATCTCATGAGGATCACTCACGGTAGCCACCGTGCCATGCACTACCGCTAGCCTGGCAAACTCGGCCGGCACCAGCATGCTACTTTCTATATGTACGTGGGCATCAATAAATCCTGGAAGGATGAAAGATTCAGGGGCACGGTCCGTTTCTTCAATAGCTACGATATGCCCGTCTTCCCATGAAACGGTACCTGGGAAGATGCGGCGGCCGCGAATGTCTACGATTTGTCCTGATCGTTGGGGCATGGCAGGGTGGTTTTCGTCAAGAATCGTAAATGCCCCGTGGAAACACAAATGCGAACCCTATATTTGCACCGTTTATGAAATTCGTTCAACCCGGGAGAACTACCAAAGTACTTGTATTTTCTGCGATGCTCTTTTTGATGCTACTCGGTAGCTGCAAGAGTAGTCAAAGGCACAAGCCGCTGAATCCCCGTCGGGCAATCCCTTGCCCGGTAAAAGACTGCTAAACGCGCATGCGTAAAATCGTGATTGCCCTGGATGGCTATTCTGCTTGTGGTAAAAGTAGCACTGCAAAGGAACTGGCCCGCAGGTTGGAGTACGGTTACATTGATACCGGGGCTATGTACCGGTCTGTCACGCACTTTTTTCAGGAGCACAATGTTTCTATTTCGAATCCCAGGGAAGTAGAGAAAGCCCTTCAAAGTATAGAGATCTCTTTCATATGCCACCCGCAAACAGGGACCAACGAGGCCTTTTTGAATGGCCTGAGGGTAGAAGATATCATTCGTACCCCAAAGGTAAGTGGCCAGGTAAGTGAAGTGAGTACTCTGAAGGTGGTGAGGGATGCCATGGTGGCCCAACAGCGTCGTATGGGCAAGAAGAAGGGGATTGTGATGGATGGCCGTGATATTGGCACCGTAGTGTTCCCAGATGCTGAGCTGAAAATCTTTATGACCGCAGATATGGACGTGCGTGTGGCTCGTAGGCAAAAAGAATTATTAGAGAAAGGGCAGTTGGTTTCACTAGAAGAGGTGAAGCAAAACCTGGAGAAGCGTGATTTAATAGACACAACCAGGGATGAAAGCCCCCTTAGAAAGGCCGATGATGCCTTTGTTATCGATACCACCAATATTATCTTTGAAGAACAAGTAGACCAAATTCTCAAACTGGCGAAGCAAAAAATGATCGAACATCATCAAGGTGAAGATATTGGATTATGACTGTAGAGATTGATAAGAATTCTGGCTATTGTTTTGGAGTGGAATTTGCCATCCAAATGGCCGAGGATGAAATGAGACAAGCCTCCACCCTATATTGCCTGGGGGACATCGTGCACAATGCCATGGAGGTGCAGCGGTTGCATGATAAAGGCCTGCGGGTTATCGACCGGGAACAGCTCCGAGAGTTGCACGACAGCAAAGTGCTAATTCGGGCTCATGGAGAGCCGCCGGAAACTTATGCTCTGGCCCTCGAAAATAACCTTGAACTCATTGATGCCAGTTGCCCCGTAGTGCTCAAGCTTCAAAACCGAGTAAAGGGTTCCTTTGATAAAATGGAGCAAGTCAATGGGCAAGTGGTGATTTATGGTAAGAAAGGGCATGCCGAAGTGATCGGTTTGACGGGACAGACCCAAGAAAAAGCCCTCATTGTGATGGAGGACGCCGATCTGGAACAGATTGACTACACCCGACCTATTACCCTTTTCAGTCAAACAACTAAGAGTACTTCTGGTTTTTACCGTATCAAGCGACTGATTGAGGAGAGAATAGAAGCAGCCAATGGATCCATGGATGTGGTTGACTTCAATGCGAATGACAGCATTTGTCGGCAGGTAAGTAACCGGGAACCACAGCTTCGGAAATTCTCCCAAGATCATGACGTAATCGTTTTTGTTGCGGGTAGAAAAAGCAGCAATGGAAGAGCCTTATACGCAGTTTGTAAGGAAGAAAATGAGCAAAGCTATTTTGTAGAAAACGAAGAAGAACTAAATAGCAGCTGGTTTAGTGGGGTAGAATCCGTGGGGATTTGTGGTGCCACTTCCACACCTATGTGGTTGATGGAGCAAGTAGGGAAAGCCATCCGTGAATTCGATCTGGATTTGGTAGCTCCCGAAGCATAAAAATCTTATTAATTTCTTGGTTTTTAGGCGTTTATAACCTTTTGGGGTTACGGTTCCGTATGTGCGAAAAATTGTTAATTTTGCCCCGATTTTAACGGAACACTCTGATCCAAAATCTGTAATGTCCAAAGTCATCAAAATAAAAAAGGGCCTGGATATCAACTTAGCGGGAAAAGCCCGTCAAGAGGTTTCGGACTTGCCCTCTGAAACTTTCGCGTTGAAACCCACTGACTTTCATGGGATTGCCCGTCCCAAGGTATTGGTAGAGGAAGGGGATAAGGTGAAAGCTGGTACTCCTATCTTACTTGACAAGTGGAACGAAAAGGTGATGTTCAACGCTCCGGTGAGCGGTGAAATAGCCAAAATCGTTCGGGGAGAAAAAAGAAAGTTGTTGGAAATCCGCATTCTGGCGGATGCTGATGTGGAGTTTGAAAGCTTCCCTAGCCATAGCCCTTCGGACTTGCAGAACTTGAGCCGTGAAGCGGTTCTGGATCAAATGCTTGCTGGCGGTGTGTGGCCCAACATTACCCAGAGGCCCTACGGTGTGGTGGCTAAGCACGACATCGAGCCCAAGGCTATCCATATTTCCACTTTCGATACCCATCCTTTGGCTCCTGATTATGCTTTCATCTTGAAAGGCGAGGAGGCCAATTTCCAAGCAGGGTTATCTGTAATTTCCAAACTTACTTCAGGCACCGTGCATCTCAATGTAGATGCTAAAGCAGAAGTGGCTCCCATTTTTGAGCGGGCTGAAGGAGTACAGATCAACAAGTTTACTGGACCTCACCCCGCAGGGAATGTTGGTGTACAAATTCACCATCTGGATGCTATCAACAAAGGGGATGTAGTATGGACTCTAACACCCATAGGGGTTGTAGAGATAGGTCGTTTGTTCCTGGAAGGGAAATACGATACCCGTACGTTGGTAGCCTTGGCTGGTTCTGAAGTGAAGAATGCCAAGTATTTCCGCACCTACAAAGGGGCCTCAGTCAAAAACATGATCGCCAACAACTTGTCTCAGGACAACGTGCGTGTGGTATCAGGTAATGCGCTTACGGGCGAGGCCATCAGCAAAGACGGTTATGTGAGCTTCGGCAACCAATTGGTAACGGTGTTGCCAGAGGGTGACGACTATGAGCTGTTCGGATGGATATTGCCCACCACCAAAAAGCATAGTTATCACCGAGCATTGGGATTACTCTCTTTCCTAAATCCTAAGAAAGAGTATGTGGTAGATACCAATACTCACGGAGAGAAGCGTGCTTTCGTACAAACCGGGGTGTTTGAAGAAGTGACTCCGATGGATATTCACCCTATGCACCTACTCAAGGCGGTGTTGGCAGAGGACTACGATGATATGGAGGCCTTGGGTATGTATGAGGTACTAGAGGAAGATTTGGCATTGTGCGAGTACATAGACGTCTCCAAACACGATGTACAGGATATTGTAAGACAGGGATTGGAACTACTGAGAAATAGCTGATACTATGGCATCATCATTACGGCAGTTAGTAGATAAGGTTAAGGAGCCTTTCTTGCCTGGGGGTAAGTTGGAGAAATTGCATTACGTATTCGATGGATTCGATACGTTCTTGTTTGTGCCCAACGAAACCACTAAGAATAAAGGAGCTCAGATAAAAGACGCAGTGGATTTGAAGCGAATGATGATCACGGTGGTAATCGCCATGGTCCCTTGTTTGCTTTTCGGCATTTGGAACATAGGACATCAGCATGCTTTGGCTACCGGATCCGATATGGATTTGCTAGGCAAAATCTTGATAGGTCTGAAAAAAACCTTGCCGATTATTATTGTGAGTTACGGAGTGGGATTGGGCATTGAATTCCTCTTTACTACTCTGAAAAAGGAACCCATCAACGAAGGGTTTTTGGTAACCGGGATGTTGATTCCTTTGGTTATGCCTCCTTCTATTCCTTTATGGCAAGTAGCTCTAGCCACAGCTTTCGCAGTAATTATTGGTAAAGAAGCCTTCGGCGGAACAGGTTTTAACGTTCTAAACGTGGCCTTGACAGCACGTGCCTTCCTTTACTTTGCCTATCCTCAACAAATTTCTGGCGAGGTTTGGACGTACCTAGGGGATGCTACCACCGTCAATGGTTACAGCGGTGCCACGGCTTTGGCTTTGGCAGCTGAGACGGTTGACTCAGGAGTTCAAGCTACGGCGGCCTTCGCTAGCAGCTGGTATACAGACATGTTTAGCTCCATGAGCTTGTTTATAGGTACCGTTCCTGGTTCTATTGGGGAGACTTCTACCCTTATGGCCTTGCTAGGTGGATTCATTCTGGTAGCTACTGGAGTGGGTAGCTGGAAGATTATCGTAGCTACCTTCGGAGGAGCCTATCTCACTGGTGCTGCTTTGTACTGCGCTGCCAACTTCGAAACCTTGTTTGGGGCATATCCTGGTACGGCAGTTCGGGTTATTCTCTTCCTTGTGGCCGTAGCCCTTACCATTGGCGCTGGTTTCTTAATTAAGAATAAGGAATTGAAATACGCGGGTATTGGTGTAGGTGTAAGTGTGATTCTGTTTACTGCCTTAGTGCTAGGGCAAGCAGGAAACATGTTTATGGCCATGCCTCCCCATTACCACCTGATCATTGGTGGGTTGGCCTTTGGTGCAGTGTTCATGGCTACAGACCCCGTGTCAGCAGCTCATACAGAGGCAGGCAAGTGGCTTTATGGTATTCTGATTGGTACAGTTACCGTTATCATCCGGGTATTCAACCCGGCCTATCCGGAGGGCATCATGTTGGCAATTTTACTCATGAATGTGATTGCTCCCCTGATTGATTTCTATGTGATTTCTGCAAACAAGAAAACCAGATTACAACGTGTCGCGGCAGTCTAACTCATACGTAATATTGTTCTCAGTCATTATGACCCTCATCGTGGGTGGGTTATTGGCTGGTGTTTCTTCCGCGCTCAAGGGGCGCCAGAACGAACAAATTGCTCTTGATAAGCAAAAGCAAATCCTGAAATCCGTAATGAGTATCGACGGAGTAGAGGACATCCAGGCATTGTACGCTAGCCGGATCAGTGCTTACGTGGTGGATATCAACGGAAACAAAGTAGATGCTGGTGTTCCTGCGGAAGATGTAGACATCTCTAAGGAATTTAAAAACAAGAAAGATCCTGCCGATCGTTTCTACCCTGTTTTTGAATTCAAAGGCGAGTCAGGTGCTACGGAGGCATACATCCTGCCTGTATTTGGTAATGGCCTATGGGACAACATTTGGGGCTTTGTCGCTTTGGACACCGACTTCAATACCATCAAAGGGGTAAGTTTAGATCACGCGGGTGAAACTCCTGGTCTGGGTGCTCGTATCACCACACCCAAAGTGCAGGACCGTTTCCAAGGGAAGAAAATCTACTCTGCCAGTGGAGAGTTAGTGGCGGTAACTATGCTGAAAGGGGAGAGCAATCCTGCTAACCTTTTGGATGACCACCACGTGAACGGTATGTCTGGTGCTACCATTACCGGTAACGGTGTTACGGCGATGTTCCAATCGTATATGGCGCACTACCAGGGGTTCTTTAAGCAGCAGAGTGGACAGGCCGCAACCCTTATTCAAGAATAACCGGCGAAAGCCATTACTAAAAATACTACAACCATGAGCGTGGAAGCAGTAGAAACTCAAGAAGTAGTAAAACAGGAGCGGGAAGCCCTGTTTAGTAAGCGTCGTCGGAAATTTGTCTCCGACCCACTAAATGATGATAACCCAATTACCGTGCAGGTATTGGGTATATGTTCTGCCTTGGCAGTTACCACCCAGATCAAGCCTACCCTGGTAATGTCTATTGCGGTGGTTTTCGTAATCGTTTTTTCTAACCTGATTATCTCCTTGATCCGTACTTTGGTACCTAACCGGGTTCGGATTATTGTTCAGTTGGCGGTTATTGCCACCTTGGTAACACTGGTGAATGAGGTGCTAAAAGCCTACTTGTTTGATATGTACAAACAACTTTCCGTGTTTGTAGGCCTCATCATTACCAACTGTATTATCATGGGCCGTCTGGAAGCCTTTGCCTTAGGTAATAAGCCTTGGGATTCTGTTTTGGATGGATTGGGTAGCGGCTTTGGCTATGCCTGGATTATCCTTACGGTAGCCTTCTTCCGTGAATTGTTCGGCTCTGGTTCTGTTTTTGGATACCCCATCTATGAGAAAATAGGCGGTGTATTGGGAATCGAACTGGCCAACAACGGTTTGATGGTTTCTTCCATTGGAGCCTTCATGGTATTGGGAATAATAATCTGGGTACAGCGAACGCTGAACGGATATACTGAAGAAAATTAAACGCACTGACTCATGGAACTACTATCACTCGGAGTAAAGTCGATTTTCATCGATAACATGGTATTTTCCCTGTTCCTGGGAATGTGCTCATACCTGGCGGTATCAAAGAAAGTAAGTACGGCAATGGGCCTAGGTCTGGCTGTAATCTTTGTATTGACCATTACGGTGCCTGTTAACTGGGCTATCCGTGAATATATATTGAAAGAAGGCGCCCTGACTTGGCTCAGCGCTGACTTTGCCACGGTGGACCTAAGCTTCTTGCAGTTCATCATGTTCATCGCAGTTATTGCCGCTATGGTACAGCTAGTAGAGATGGTGATTGAGAAATTCTCTCCCTCGCTCTACGGTTCTCTAGGAATCTTCTTGCCCTTGATCGCGGTGAACTGTGCTATCCTGGGTGCCTCCCTCTTTATGGTACAACGGGAGCACAACTTTGCTGAGTCAGTAGTTTATGGCTTTGGCTCAGGTGTAGGTTGGTGGCTGGCTATCATTGCCCTGGCAGCTATCCGGGAGCGGTTGAAGTATTCGCACGTACCCAAAGGCCTGCGTGGTTTGGGTATTACTATGCTTATCACAGGTTTGATGGGGCTTGGCTTCTTAAGCTTTATGGGTATCAAAATCTGATGCCAAACTGATATCCTTTAGCCCGCTAGGTACGCCTAGCGGGCTTTTTTGTTTT
>JBCBHI010000156.1:0-8460 GCA_038525885.1 Bacteroidota bacterium | reverse complement strand
CTACCATTGATCTAAGGTCTTTTGATTATAATTCATTGCTGAGATGGAAAGTGTAAAATATGCTGAGGTTGATGTAAGTCGGTATCCGATCATTGTGGTGAAGTTGGCTGAGATCACCCCCACTGTACAGCACGTAGATCAACTTTTTGAAGCTTTGGAAGAGGCCTTGGAAAAAACCGAGGGTAACTATGTAGTGATCTCTCCCTTCAACGGCAAATTCATTCCTTCTGACTCGCGGGTACGCTTGGGCCAAAAAGCACGGGTGATGCACGAGAAATACTCTAACCGGGAAATTGGCTCGGTGATCGTAAGTGAGTCCCCTATCGTCCGGGTGATGCTACAAACCATCAATGCCCTGTTCAGACCCCACAGCAACAATCAGCGCATTGTTGGGTCCATGAACAAAGCGATTACGTATGCCCAGGAGCTGCTAGATAAAGCCCCAGAGTACAGTACCCATAGCTAAAGCAAAAAGGAAATACACTAAGTTTGGAGCATGAAGTATCTGATTGTAGGATTGGGTAATCCCGGTCCCGAATATGAGCTCACGCGCCATAATATCGGATTTTTGGTTTTGGATGCCTTGGCAGAGAAACTTGATACTACTTTCTCTCTGAGTAGGCAGGCCCTGAAATCCGAAGGAAAATACAAAGGCCGTACGCTGCACCTCATCAAGCCCACTACCTTCATGAACTTGAGCGGAAAAGCTCTCAATTTCTGGATGAAAGAGCTTAAGATAGGCCCAGAACAGGTACTGGTCATCACCGATGATCTAGCCCTACCTTTCGGTAAGCTGCGCATGCGTGCCAAAGGCAGTAGTGGGGGGCATAATGGCCTTAAGGACATTGAGAGGGTACTCGGCGGACAGAAATATCCCCGCATCCGCTTTGGAGTAGGCAGTGATTTCGGCAAGGGGCAGCAGGTAGACTACGTGCTATCTAATTTCCCTCAGGAAGAATTGGATGGCCTACCCCCACTCATTGATCGTGCTATGGACATGACCTTGGGTTTTGCCACCATCGGCATCGATCGAACGATGAACCAACACAATGATTAACACCATATGAAAAAAGCCCGGTTTTGCCGGGCTTTTTTTTGGTCCAATGTATGATGAATCAGCTAATCTGAGCGCCGTTGTTTACGGCCTCTGTGGGACGCACAAAACGGAGATTCCCCTCAGCATCCTCTGCCATCAACACCATACCCTGGCTTACTTCTCCCATCATGGGCCGGGGTGCCAGGTTGGCTAGCACTACTACCTGCTGCCCTACTACCTCTTCCGGGGTAAAGTGCAAGGCAATACCACTCAGTACGGTGCGAACGTCCAATCCGGTATCTATGGTCAGTTTGAGTAGCTTTTTGGACTTCTTAACCTTTTCGGCCTCGGTGATGGTACCCACCCGCATGTCCATTTTCACAAAATCATCAAAAGTGATCTCGTCCTTTGCAGGCGCTACCATTGCCTCTGCAGTTTCTTCTTCTTGTGGAGTATTGTCCATTAGTTTTTTTACCTGTGCCTCTACCAGGCTATCCTCTATTTTTTCAAATAACAATGTTGCTTTCTCAATAGGTTGGCCACCAGCCAGCAAGTCGGGTTTGCCTGCTTGCTCCCACCCGGTCAGCTCCAAGTGCAGCATTTCGCGGATTTTCTGAGCGGTTTGTGGCAAAAAGGGCTCGGCCAGGATGCCCAGGTTGGCGGTAATCTGCAAGGCGGTATTCAATACGGCCTCTACCCTATCGGGCTGCTGTTTGATGAGCTTCCAAGGCTCAGTATCCGCCAAATATTTGTTACCCAGCCGGGCCAGGTCCATAAGCTGGTTCAGGGCATCACGGAATTTGTAGCGGTCCAAGGCTTGAGCAATACGGGCAGGAAATTGGCTCATATCAGCTAGTGCCTGCTCATCTATGGGTTGCAGGTCTTTGGCTGCCGGTACAGTACCTTCAAAGTATTTGTGCGTGAGCACTACTGCCCGGTTTACCAAGTTGCCTAGAATGGCTACCAACTCACTGTTATTCCGGGTTTGGTAATCTTTCCAACTAAAGTCGTTGTCCTTAGTCTCAGGGCTATTGGCGGTGAGTACGTAGCGCAGCACATCCTCTTTTCCCGGTAATTCTTCCAGGTACTCATGCAACCAAACGGCCCAATTCCTGGAGGTGGACAACTTGCGTCCTTCCAGATTTAAGAACTCATTGGCTGGCACATTATCCGGCAGCACGTACTCCCCATGCGCCTTGAGCATGATGGGGAAAATAATGGCGTGGAAAACGATATTATCCTTTCCAATAAAATGTACCAGCTTGGTGTTGTCTCCTTTCCAGTACGGCTCCCAATCCTTACCGGCTACGGCTGCCCATTCTTTGGTGGCAGAAATGTATCCAATGGGAGCATCGAACCAAACGTACAATACTTTTCCCTCGGCTTCAGGTAGAGGTACCGAAACTCCCCAGTCCAAATCACGAGTCATAGCGCGGGGGCGTAGTCCCTGGTCCAACCAGCTTTTCACCTGCCCTACCACGTTGGGTTTCCAGTCTTCCTTGTGGCCTGCCACTATCCACTCGCGCAGCCACGACTCATACTGCCCCATGGGCAAATACCAGTGCTTGGTTTCTTTTTTCACGGGGGGCTCTCCACTTAGCATGGAGGTAGGGTTGATCAACTCTTGGGGGCTAAGCGTGCTACCGCAGTTCTCACACTGGTCTCCATAGGCTTCTTCAAACCCACAGCGAGGACAGGTGCCCTTGATGTAACGGTCTGCCAAAAACTCCTTCGCCGTGGCATCATAGAATTGCTCGGAAGATTGCTCTTCAAGGATTCCTTTCTCATGTAGATTGGTAAAGTACTCAGAGGCCGTTTCATGGTGTACGGGGCTACTGGTACGGCTATACACATCGAAAGAGATACCGAATTGTTCGAAGCTATCCGAAATTTGTTGGTGGTATTTGTCTACAATGGCTTGGGGTGTGGTTCCCTCCTTTCGGGCGCGCATAGTGATGGCCATCCCATGTTCGTCAGAGCCACAAACAAACAATACGTCCGTGCCTTTGAGACGAAGGTAGCGGACAAAAATATCGGCAGAGATATACACCCCGGCCAAATGTCCCAGGTGAATTGGCCCATTGGCGTAGGGCAATGCCGCAGTTACGGTATAGCGTTCTTGGTTCGAGTCCATGAATCAGAATAAGATTAGGCCGACAAAGATAATGCTTCGGGGCAGGGTAAAAACACCAAAAAGGATTTAAGATGGGGAGTGGAAAATCCCTGTCAAACGGAGATGCGTAATTCGCTGTATTGCATAGGCAGTATGACGCGCATGCAGGTGACACCTTCAGGATTGTCTACCATTCCTACGCTACCTTGAAGCTTTTCTACGCTTAACTTCACTAAGTACAGGCCCAATCCTGTGATTTCGTAATTCTCGACCGATCGGGTGAACATTTTGTGGAGCTTACCCTTCTCCTCGTTATCTATGCCAATCCCGTTATCTTCTACATCAATCAGCAGGTTGTTGTCCTCCTCACGTATGTTCACCTTCACGAAGGACTCGTGCCGTAAGGATGTATCGCGAAACTTCACGCCATTTTCTACCAGATTATTGATGATCAGCAGCAGTAAGTCGAAATCACTTTCAAATTCGAAATCTGGCAGGTGCCATTCGATTTTTACCTGGCTGGTTCCGTCTAATCGTCCTAAGCTTTCTTCCACCTCCTGCTTCACCTTATCAAAGCTGACCATCTCGGTGTTCAATTTTGAATTATTGATCTCATGGATGGTAATGAGTCTTACCAAAACTGTATTCAGGCTTTTGGCAGTGATATCCAACATGTTGAAATACTGAAGGCTCTTATCATCTTTCACGTCCAACAAGGCCAAACTACAAAGGCCCATAAGGCGTGCAAGCGGCCCTCGGATATCATGCGAGGTCTTATAGATAAACCGATCCAGGTCTTGGATGGCAATCTTTAGATTCTCATTCGCTTCCTTCAGGTCAGTGGTCCTATCCCTCACCTTTTGCTCCAGCTGTGCATTGACGTTGGTGAGCTCGGTGTTCTGGTTCCGGATAATACGCTGGGCGTCTTCCAACTGCTGATTCTTATCCTCCAGAATGGATCGCTGAGATTCAATCTCTTCTTTCTGGGCGAGGATTTCTTTGTTTCTAAGCGATAGCTCGTCAGAGGTTCTCCGCTTAATGTTATACCGGTTCCACAACACCGCCCCAAGGGTAATGGCTAGTGCAAGGGTGATGATCAGGAAAAGGTTTTGGGTTTTGCGCTTAACAATCTCCCTGTCACGTTCTTCTATCTGTCGTCGGTTTTCGGCGGCGGCCACGGATGCCTCCAGGCTCAAGAGGGCCTTTTGCACTCCGGCACTCATGGCACTATCAATCTTTCGGAAGGCAACCTTATGGTAATAGATAGCCGAATCCGTTTGATTAAGGTCTTCAAAAATGCTAGCCAAAACCTGTACCGTCTCGCGTTCTTCGCCACTTTGAGAGGCCTTCGGGTAAGTAAGCCTGGCATACTTTAGGGCAGCCTCATAGCTACCGAGTCCGTGGTAGGCCTTGGCAATGTCCAGATGAATGGCCGGCAGTTGATTAATGTAGCTTATCTGCTCAGCAATTTGGAGAGCCTGCATGAGGTTATCCAATGCTTTGGCGTAGTCTTCAATCTCCAGGAAGTACCCACCCAAAAACCGGAGCGAGTTCACATGGTCACGGGATTCGGGATTCTCATTGGTAAGCGCAAGAGACTCCTGTATGAGCGCGTAAGCGGCGTTCAGGCTATCCATGAGCAGATAAACCTCGGAAAGGTTTACATAGTCAAGAGGTATTCTATCCCAGCTTTCGAGTTTCCTACGGATCTCTACTGCCCTCTTAAAATAAGGCAAAGCCTCGGCCGGTTGTTCTATGATGCCCCCACCTACATAGGCTCTTCCCATATTGGCATAGGTAGCGGCCATCCCCAATTCATCTCCTAGCCTCTCCTTGATCTCCAGAGATTGCTGCAAGTTTTCTATGGCCGCAGGAATATTTCCCAGGTTCATATAAATCAACCCCAGATTGTTGTACCCCTTGGCAGCATAAATATCATCCCCCATCCTATTGGCAGAGGAAATACTCGCTTGGGTAAAATAGGTAGAGGAATCGTACTGGCTAGCGAAAAAATATGCACGGCCCAAAAGCCTACTGGACTGCAATGTAAGGGAGTCAATACTCTCAGAGTCAGCCAATTGGTAGGCCGACCGAGCCAGCCTGATCATTTCATTCAGGTCGTTCTGCTCAGAGGATTGTTGTATTAGAGAGATTATTCGCTCTACTGTCGCATCGGTTTCTTGGGCCCATGATCTGGGACTCAACAAACAGAGTATGACCAAAAAATAGACAGCGAGCTTATTCATAAATTATCTACATGCCGACAAAAAAATATCCACATGGTTCAATGTGTAATCTGGTCTAAAATATTTCAAATTCAAACCGAATAGAGTGAAGGTTTCCTCCGTCGGTAAATCCGAAAATTTTTTCTCCTTTTAATACTATTATTTTTTGTTCAAATCTTTGATTAGTTAACCATAAACTGATTGTAGTATGCCAAAGGTCCGTACTTTTGCGGCTGATTTTTAAGCAATACTATGGCAGGAATTCGCAATGTGGCAATCATTGCCCACGTTGACCACGGCAAGACTACCCTGGTCGATAAAATTATCCATGCAACCAAAGCCCTAAAGCGCAATGAGGTTCAGGGTGACCTCATCATGGATAACAATGACTTGGAACGAGAGAGAGGGATCACCATTCTGTCGAAAAACGTCTCTGTCCGCTACAAAGACACCAAAATCAATATCATTGATACTCCTGGTCACGCCGACTTTGGTGGAGAAGTAGAACGGGTATTGAAGATGGCCGATGGGGTTATCTTGCTGGTAGATGCCTTTGAAGGTCCTATGCCTCAAACTCGCTTTGTATTGGGCAAAGCTTTGGGCTTGGGTCTTACCCCTATTGTAGTAGTAAACAAGGTGGACAAGGAAAACTGCCGTCCCGATGAGGTACACGAGGCGGTTTTTGACCTGATGTTCAACCTGGACGCTACAGAAGAGCAGTTGGAATTCAAAACCTTGTATGGCAGTAGCAAGCAAGGTTGGATGGGACTGGACTGGCAAAACCCTAACGACGATATTTTCCCGCTCTTGGATGCAATTTTGGAGACCATACCTGAAGCACCTTCTCCAGCGGGTATTCCCCAAATGCAGATTACCTCTTTGGACTTTAGCTCCTTCGTAGGTCGTATTGCTATCGGAAGAATATACCGAGGAGAGCTGAAGGGTAACATGCCGATTGCGCTAACGCGGAAGGACGGTTCTATCAAGAAGACCCGGATCAAGGAAATGTTTGTCTACGAAGGGCTAGAGCGGGCCAAGGTGGAGTCGGCTAAAGCTGGGGAGATTGTGGCCTTGGTAGGGGTTGAAGATTTTGATATTGGGGATACGGTAACGGATATAGATTCTCCTGATCCTTTGCCCCGGATTGCCATAGATGAGCCTACCATGAGTATGCTCTTTGTGATCAACAACTCTCCTTTCTTTGGCAAAGAGGGCAAATTTGTCACCTCACGCCACTTAAGAGATCGCTTGCTGAAGGAGACAGAAAAGAACTTGGCCCTGCGAGTGGTAGAGACGGATACGGAGGATAAGTTCCTGGTATACGGCCGTGGGGTACTTCACTTGTCGGTACTAATAGAAACCATGCGCCGGGAAGGATATGAGCTACAGGTAGGCCAACCTCAGGTACTTTTCAAAGAAGAAGAGGGCCAGCAAATGGAACCTATCGAGCACTTGGTGGTAGATGTACCTGAGACCGTTTCCGGTAAGGTAATTGAGCTGGCTACGCAACGGAAAGGCGAGCTCAAAATCATGGAGCCTAAGGGTGACCTTCAGCATTTGGAGTTTGATATCCCCGCTCGCGGACTGATTGGCCTGCGGAACAATGTACTGACAGCAACGGCCGGTGAAGCCATTATGACTCACAGATTCAGCCGCTATGAACCTTACAAAGGTGAGATCCCTGGCCGGATCAGTGGTTCGATAATTTCGCAAGAACACGGATCAGCTACAGCGTACTCTCTAGACAAATTGCAGGACCGTGGCGTTTTCTTCATCGCGCCCGGTGATGAAATGTACGGCGGCATGGTGATTGGCGAGCATACGCGCGGAGCGGATCTGGTGGTAAACGTAATCAAAGGTAAAAAGCTCACTAACATGCGGGCCGCTGGTTCGGATGATAATGCTAAGCTGGCTCCCAAGAAGCAGTTCTCTCTGGAAGAGGCCTTAGAATACATTCAGAAAGATGAATACCTGGAAGTAACGCCTGCTAGTATGCGGATGCGCAAGATCTATCTGGACGAAACCGAGCGGAAACGCCAGGCTGGAAAGGCACAATAACTCACCGAAAGGTGAAAGGAATATGGGCCACGTTGTTTACCGACAGCGTGGCCTTTTCTTTGGTCTTCAGCGGAGGGTTTCTATTGTCCCTCCTCCTCCCCAAATACCAAAGCACCGCTGGTATACTGCCCACCAAAGGTTAGGTGAGCCACCGCCACTTGGTGGATACCCGACCGGAGAAGCTCGCTGCTGAGGTCAGAAAGTGGATGGATAAAAGCGGACCAAACAATACCCTCAGAAGTGGCGTACCGGGCATCCAATGCTTGGTGAAAGTTGGCGGCCATGGCTTTTTCCAGCATGCCTTCTTCTAGCTGATTTAGTTCGGCTATAGGAGATACAATCCGCATGCGGTCAGCATTGGGATCATAAACCAACATCATGGGGATTTCTTCATACTCGAAGAAGGCAGCATTGCCCTGTTGCTGAAGCTCAGGAACTAAAGCTTCAATGATTTTTAGCATGCGCTCAGGGGTCATTTCGGTTTCCGACTGAGCATAGGTTACCATGATAATGCAGCTGCATAAAGCGGTCAAGAGTATTTTTTTCATGAAGTAAGTAGATTAATGAAGCCGGATTTGGACCGATAATAAGCCCATACGACCACTTTCAAAAAAATGTGAAACCCGAGGCAAATTATCTACAGGTTTCACTCTAGTAAATAAGGTTAGTTCTTCCTGATTTTCAGCGATATACACTTAGATTTCCTAGAATAACCCAACAAATGTCGGTTTTAACACATTAATCCGATTTCTGTTATGTTTGTACAGGTAGGAAAGACACTCATATATGCCCAAATTGGATAAAGATGCTCCTGTGCTGGTGACCGGAGGTAGTGGTTACATTGCCTCCTGGTTGTGCAAATATTTGATGGAGGAGGGGTATCATGTACGTGCTACGTTCCGTGACCGAAAGAACGCCAAGAAATACGAGCACTTACAGAGAATTGATGATGAGGCTCCTGGCACCTTGGAGATTTGGGAGGCGGATTTGCTGGACCCTACTTCTTTCGACAATGTAATCGATGGGTG
>JBCBHI010000155.1:0-8467 GCA_038525885.1 Bacteroidota bacterium | reverse complement strand
CACTTAAGAGCAAGGCCGCTACTCCCAACACTTTACCCTTGCTAAGCAAAGTATCCTGCCATGATAGATAGTGAGCTCCGTAAGCCAACCCCACACCCAGGATAAGCCCATCTGCCCGAAGGTGAGTTTGAAAGAAATAGAAAGTATTGGGTTGATGTTGGCAGTACCACCACCGTAGTACCATGATGGATACCCAGAGCCCAGCCAAAAAGGCCAATACGATTCTGGGTTGCGAAAGCCATTTCCGGCGTATAAACAAGAAGGTAAGCCCGGCCAAGGCAAAATAGAAGTGCTCTTCTACCGCCAGCGACCAGGTGTGAATCCAAATAGCAGGCACATAGTTCTGTACGAAAGCGCTCTCTAACACCAGCAGTTTCCAGCTGTACCCATGGCCGTACATGAGGAAAGGGTAGAGGGCAGTAGCCCCAACAAAGAGATAATAGCTAGGATAAATCTTAAAACCCCTCCGTATCAGAAACCTAATGGGCCGAATAGTCCCGGTTTGGTCCCATTCCTTGTACAGCAATCTGGAAACCAAGTAGCCACTGAGAACGAAAAAAAGGTCTACGCCCAGCCAACCTACCTGTTTCAGCCACCAGGTATCCGGCAAAGGACTGTGGCGAATAAGCACCATCAGGATGGCTACACCACGCAATACATCCAGACCAGGCAAACGGGTATTTGGCATATCAGGCAGAGCCCTTGAAAAGTTGATTCATGAAATAAACTGAAATTGAAAAAAGCCTCATTCTAGATAATCTTGCAGCATAACAAATCTAAACATTACCCAAATACAAAAATCAAAATGGCAAATCCACAAGTACCCTCCGGCATTATTCCAGATACCTTTGATGCCTATGCGGCTGCCCTAATTTCTAACCTAGGCACCTTTGATGATAATACGGTTCTCAACGCCTATTCGTACGGCTTTATGAACTACAGCTCCGGTAGTATTTTTTCCAATCCTGGCCAAAATGAAGGTTTGGCTGCCCCCTCGAGTTGGGATGCAAATCGTAAGTCTCAATATGCTACTGTAAACCAGGCGGTTTTGGCCTTGCAAGATCCTTCTGCTTGGGGAGTCTGGGACTTTGGAAATGACGGAATCCAGCCCTGCGCGGGTTTTATCAACTTTGGCTCAGGTTCCGGAGATATTTCAGATGCTTTCTGCCTGACCGACTGTTCTGGTTTTGTAAACCATGTGGTGTCCAGTGTGAAGAGAGACCAGTCTTACGCGCTCAATGAAGGCGGGGCACCCTGCCATGCAGACGATTATGCTAATGGAACTTTATCCAATAGTGATTGGTCGCACCAAGACGTGTCCACTTCGGAAGAAACCACCTTATCTAATGGTAACGTGCTAGCCTGGACCTTGGGGAGTGCCGATGCAGACGGAGATACCGGGCACGTAATGATCATCAAGACTGGGACCACCCTGAAAGTAGACGGGACGGTAAACTTGGTGGAAGTATATGATAGCTCAGATATTACCCATGCTCCTTTAAGCGACGGTACCGCTGATCCAAGAACACTTTCCTCTAATTTAAGCGGAAGCGGAGCCGGTTTTGGAACCATCTCCCTCCAGTATCAGGAAATTCAAAATGTACCCGAGGTAGCAGCCGGCACGAAGGGTTGGACGGTAAGCCTTGGCGGTCATTCCACGGTTTCTTCCTCCAACTATATTACCAACGTAGCTCAGTTATCCTTGTAAAGACTAGTGTGATAGGCAGGCTTTTGGCCTGCCTACCTTCCCTCTTAGTTTCGGAAGTAATTCTGTATGTAGGCCGCAATCTCCATCAGCCAGGCAATGCCCATGTGCACAAATACTCCGCCCCATACATTGCGGCTGTAGAGCGCAATCACTCCCAATATATACCCTCCAAAGATGCTGCTGATTGCCTCTCCGGCAGGCTTACTGAAGTGATAGGTACAGTATAACGCAGCCATGGGTACTACCGCGCGGGGCCCCATGATTTGGGCCATGCCTATCACCATAAAACCACGGAGCATGTGCTCTACCGTGATGAAATCAAAACCATAGGCGAGTTCAAAGGCAAGATTGGTAAGCCAAATGGGCACCTGAAGAAATTCTGATTCGCTCCTGGGTTTATAGATGGGGTAGAACTCATAGAAGCTGGGATGGAAGGAGGCCAAGCCTACCAGAACAGCCATAAAGCCTAGCATGGTCCAATAGAGTTTCCAGTCAACATTTTTCACCGTGAGACCATAAAAATTTTCCGTTTTACGGTCTAGCAGTTTCCAGATGAAAAACAGGGGAATCAGATGGGTGACTATGGAAATGGTATTAGAAATGATTTTGCCCAACCAATAGCGTAGCTCCACCGGAGCATGGGCCCGCAACCAATCATGGTGGTAAATGAACCCCGTGTCGAAGGCTAGTAAACCGGTGGCCAAAATACCGAACATCCAGAACTTAGGGTTCTTAATCCAATGCCACTCACGCCGCATTATTGCTACCAATAGGCAGGCGCCAAAGTAGTTGGCTGCATAGTACCCAAAAAGCCACCAAACCAGCGTATCGCTACGCATATGCTTGTATATATTGGTGTACTCAAAGCGGGTTTGGTAATTGAAGATGATGTATGCCGTGAGAGCAATGGCTACCGCCAGGTAGGTGGGCCAGTGAAAGTCCTCCTTGAAGAATTGGCGGAAGTACCCGATGAATTTTCTCATGTCCAGTTATGCAAGGCCGTGAATACACGGTGTGTGGGCAAGCCCATCACCGTAAAATAACTGCCCACCATTTTCTCCACCCCTATCATGCCAATCCACTCCTGGATACCGTAGGCCCCGGCCTTGTCAAATGGCTGGCAGGTACGGATGTAGTAGTCAATCTCTTCAGCCGCTAGAGTTTTAAAAGTAACCTCTGTGGTATCATCGAAGCTTTCCAGTCTATCACTACTTGCCAGGCACACGCCGGTGGTTACTTGGTGGGTGCGGCCACTCAGTGTTTCCAGCATTGCACGGGCTTCTTGAGCATCCGCGGCCTTTTCCAGCAGCTGGTTGTCCAGGATGACCGTAGTGTCCGAAGTGATGATTACTTCATTAGCAGCCAACTGAGGCTGATGAGCCCGGGCCTTACGCTCGGCTAGGTAGCGAGCAATTTCTCCCTTGGGAAGGTCCTCGGGGTAGTCCTCGGGCACATCCAAAACCCGAACGGAAAACTCTACCCCTAGCTCGGCAAGGAGTTGCTGTCTGCGTGGGGATTTAGAGGCTAAAATGAGGTGGAAGGGCAGTGTCTTCATCACGAATGGAACTGAACAGGTGGCCACAGTTGACCTTGGGGTAAAAATAGGTGGATTTTTGAGGCATCGTATATCCACTTTCACAAACCTCCTTTACCTGCTCTATGCTCACGTCCTTCATGATGACCGCCATTTGGGCCTTGCCTTGGCGGATTTCTTCCAGAGCAGCCCCGCAGTTGCGTTCAAAATCGATGTGAGTGGATGACCGTTGTTCGCTACCCGCAATACCCAGGGCCTTTTCTATCACCCAATAGTGCATCACCGTCAGGTCCAATCGGCTGATTTCCGGAGGGAAAGTCCAGGGTACTTGATCGTACCTATCCTCTTTCAGGCGGATTTTGAAAGTCTCATTGCCAAACAGCAGTCCGAAGGCATATTTCTTGCCCAAAATAACCCGGTCTATGTCATAGGCATTAGTCACAGGCTTGATATGGAAGTCCTCCGCCAGCTTTTCCATCAGTTGCGCTTGGTCGAAGTCGGGCAGGTTACGGATCAGGCGATGGGTAGGCAAGATCCGTAGATCGCCAGATTCCATATTTGTGAGGTACATTAAATGGAAATTGTAACCTTCCTGCCCCGTGTGCTGCGGATTGGCCTCCATTCGCTCCTTGCGGTACTCCAAGGAGCCCTCATACCTGTGATGCCCATCGGCAAGGATTACCCGTCGGTCTTGCATGTGCTTCATGAACCGGAGGATGGTCTGTGGGTCCTCTATGATGGCCAGCACCTCACGTACCCCTTGGTAATCCTCCGATTCGTACAAGGGGTTTTGGATCGCCTCATCCATCAGTGGCTCCAGCTCAAACTCAGTGTCTGAATACAAGCCATGCGTGGGGCTAATGTTCAGTTGAGCCGTTTCTACAATCTGCTTTCTGCCATTTACCGCCAGCGGGATGGTAGCCTCGTGCCTCAGTACCACTCCGTCCCGGTCCCAGTCGTACGCCTGTATGTTACAGATAAAGCCCTTGCGGATATATTGTTGACTACTCCCCGGAAGCGCAAAATATTGGTAGTAAACATACAGCGCAGGTTGGGCGTCTTGCTGTACTATTCCTTGCTCTTTCCATTGCTGAAAAGTGGCCTGTGCTGCCTTGGCAGGCTGCTCTGCCATGGGTACAGAAAGATGGATACTATTATGCGGCTTACTATACAGGCGCTCGCGTTGGGTGGTAGATACCACGTCGAAGAGAGGAGAAGTGAGCTCCTCTATACTTTCGGGAAGGTCAGTTTTATATCTCCAAGCCCGTAATGGTCGTATTTCGGCCATGCCTTATGCCCAGCGTCGCTGTTTCCAGTTTTTCATGGAAGCCGATCCTGCTACCTGGTCAGCAGCAGCTACCGGGGCACTTGCCTCTTTCTTTTCTTCTAGCAGTTGCACCGCCAGAGCTGCCGCCATGCGCTCTATATCTTCTGGTACGGGAGCTTGCAGTACCTCCGGGGTAAAGTATTTTTCTACAAACTTAGTGTCGAAATTTCCGCTGACGAAGGCCTCATGGTCCATTACAAAACGGCAGAAGCCGAGTGTGGTAGCGATGCCGGTTATTTCATACTCATCAATGGCCCGCTTCATCCGCTCCCGGGCTTCATCCCGGTTATCACCAAAGGCGACAAGTTTAGCGATCATGGGGTCATAATAGATAGGAATATCCATGCCCTGCTCAAACCCATCATCTACCCGAATACCAGGGCCCTGTGGCCGGATGTAAGTCTGCAACTTTCCGATGTCCGGGAGGAAATTGTTGGTAGGGTCCTCAGCGTATACCCTTACTTCGATGGCATGGCCTTGAATTTCCAGATCGTCTTGCCCAAAACGAAGGGGTTCACCCTGGGCGATGTGGATCATTTCCTTCACCAAATCCACACCCGTGATTTGCTCCGTTACAGGGTGTTCTACCTGTAGGCGCGTATTCATTTCCAGGAAGTAGAAGTTCAGCTGATGGTCTACGATGAACTCCACCGTACCTGCGCCAAAGTAGTTGCAGGCACGGGCCACGTTTATGGCAGCTTCTCCCATGGCCTTTCTTACCTCAGGGGTCAGGACGGCACTGGGGGCTTCTTCAATTACTTTTTGGTGCCGACGCTGTACAGAGCATTCGCGCTCAAATAGATGCACGATGTTACCGTGGTGGTCACCCAACACCTGAATCTCGATGTGACGAGGAGAAGTGATGAATTTTTCAATGAACACGGCTCCATCGCCAAAGGCAGACTGTGCCTCGCTCACCGCTCGGTCCATCTGCTCCTCAAAGTCCTCTTCGCGTTCTACAATCCGCATTCCCTTACCGCCACCACCAGCAGAAGCTTTGATGAGGATGGGATAACCAATCTCTCCGGCCATCACCTTAGCCGCCGGAATGTCCGTAATGGCTTCCGCAGTACCCGGTACCAGCGGTATGTCATATTTGGCTACTGCCTGTTTGGCCGCCAGTTTTGACCCCATTACCTCAATGGCCTCTGGAGAAGGGCCCACAAACATGATCCCCGCTTCGGTTACTTTCCGGGCAAAGTCCGCGTTTTCGGATAGAAATCCGTAACCCGGATGAATAGCATCTACACCAAGCCGCTTGCACTCACCTATAATTTTGTCTGCTAATAAATAGGACTGGTTCGATGGGGGAGGGCCTACACAAACTGCCTCATCTGCATAGCGAACGTGTAGGGCATTGCGGTCCGCTTCCGAATAGATAGCGACCGTCTTTATTCCCATCTCACGGGCCGAACGCATGACCCTAAGGGCTATTTCTCCGCGGTTAGCAACTAGTAGTTTTTTTATAGCAGGCATAAGTACAAGTAATCGTTTGAAATAGGCTCACAATGCTAGCTAAATCCTGCTAAAATTCTAAACTACTGGCCAAAAAGCAGGGCCTGCTTTGGTCCTCTGAGGGCTTTTCCTTTACATTTGTGGTTTATATGCACTAGTGCATCATACAAGTCCTAACATTACTCGCTGATACGTGGATCTGTTTGCAAAATTTAAGTTGGATCGTGGTCCCTTGGGGAAACACGCCAACATCGAGGAAGGGTACTTCATGTTTCCTAAGTTAGAAGGAGATTTAGCACCGCGGATGAAGTTCCGTGGCAAAGAAGTACTCACGTGGAGTTTGAACAACTACCTGGGATTGGGAAATCATCCTGAAGTGCGCAAGGCTGACGCCGATGCCACCGCCGAACACGGCTTGGCATACCCTATGGGAGCACGGATGATGTCCGGAAACACCAAATGGCATGAGCAACTAGAGCAGGAGCTCGCCGATCATGTGCAGAAGCCAGCAGGTTTGCTGCTCAACTATGGTTACCAGGGTGTACTATCCATCATTGATGCCCTGATTGACCGTCGGGACATCGTAGTATATGACTCCGAATGCCACGCCTGTATTATTGACGGCTTGCGCATGCATATGGGCAAACGCTTTGTGTATCCTCACAATGACATTGAGAGCCTAGAGAAGCAACTGGTACGGGCCACCAAATTGGCCGAAGAGACCGGAGGCGGTATCCTGGTGATCACCGAAGGAGTATTCGGTATGACCGGAAACATGGGTGATCTGAAAGGAGTAGTAGCTCTGAAGGAGAAATTTGAGTTCCGCCTGTTGGTAGATGATGCCCACGGATACGGAACCTTGGGAGCTACTGGTGCCGGAGTAGGAGAGGAGCAAGGCGTACAAGATCAAATTGATGTGTACTTCTCTACGTTCGCCAAATCTATGGCCGGTATTGGTGCCTTTGTAGCCGGCGAACCGGAAATCATGGAGTACCTCAAGTTCAACATGCGGTCGCAGATTTTTGCTAAGTCTCTGCCTCTTCCTTTCGTGAAGGGTATGCTTAAGCGACTGGAAATGCTCCGCAGCAAGCCTGAGCTGAAAGCGAAGCTTTGGGAGATTGCCAGCAGCTTACAAAACGGTCTAAAGGAGCGTGGCTTCAACATCGGTACCACGCAGTCTTGCGTTACCCCGGTATACCTGAAAGGTGGAGTAGGAGAAGCGGCCGTGCTGGCGATGGACCTGCGGGAGAATTACAACATCTTTTGCTCGGTGGTAATCTACCCTGTAGTGCCAAAAGACGTGATTTTGTTGCGTTTGATCCCTACCGCGGCGCACTCGCTGGACGATGTTCAGGAGACCTTGGAAGCCTTTTCGGCTATCAAAGGAAAGCTGGATGCTGGGGAATACCAGAAAACAGATTTGGCACAAGAAATGATGATGGCGTAAAATCGCTGTTTTTTGGCCCTGAGGCAGGTTTCATTTTGAATTTTTATGATATATTGCCGTCAGGAACGTCTAAAACTAATTATCCATAATCTTTAAAAGTAACTTGGTATGGCACGATTCGACGAAATCCGGGAACTGGTAATGAGCCTGGAGGATGATTTTGCAAAATTCTACGATAAAGGTAATCAAGCTGCCGGTACTCGTGTTCGTAAAGGCATGCAGGACCTTAAAGGATTGGCGCAAGATATCCGCGTGGAAATTCAAAATATGAAGAACGAAGGCTAAGGACCATCACCCCCTTAACTAATACAGCATTTAGAGCAACCCTGTCCGGTTGCTCTTTTTGTTTGTCTACGCTCAGCCCATTCTTTTGGATTGTCCCTTCTTTTATGCCAGCTTAAGGGTCTCAATGTAAGATCAACCATCTGTTTATTTAATTGACAATGACCATGATACAACTTAGAACCGGCTTGCTAGCAGCCTCCCTGGCGATGCTAGCTGCATGCAACAACGATCTCCCCGATCAGCCTGGTGCACTAATTGTTTTTGAAACCAGCGAATCTTTCGCTTTGGGAGGTGATAACCGTTTGCAAACGTATTGGGTAGCTGCCCTGCATCCCGAAACTCATGAAGTACTAGATGCCCAACCCATTATTCCTGGTGAAAATACCACCCTTATTAAACCCTTCCTGTTCACTCAAGATACCTATGACCTGGTGTTGGTGAGAGAGTATAGCCAAGGGGCTACTGGCGGTGGGGTTGACCGGGTAGATGTGAGGTTATATGAAGACTTTATCCCTACGGTGATCACCCTATCGGGCGGTTCTAGTAGCGGGGGCAGTGGTGTTTCAGATATTTTCCCAAGAGCAGAGTCCGTGCTGAACGGAGTTACCGATTCCGAATTTGCTACCTACAGTTACCGGCTGGTATCCGATGTGACTGACGTTGACGGCGAATTTGATGGCACCAATGTCACTTTCAATAGCGATGTGACCG
>JBCBHI010000154.1:0-8498 GCA_038525885.1 Bacteroidota bacterium | reverse complement strand
AGTTGACTAATCATGGCAAAGAAGGTAGTAGCAACGCTAAAAGATAAATCTGCAGTACGGTACTCCAAGATTATCGTAGCAGTGAAAGACGAAAAAACCGGTGCATACACTTTCCGCGAGGAAACCCTGCCCGAAGATGATGCTAAAGCTGCTCTGAAAGGCTAATTCTAAGTCTTTTCAGATGGAAAAAGTATTGTAAAGTCCCCTGGTGGGACTTTTTTTGTATCAAAAATTCACTCCTATCCCTTAGCACTCATGGGCTTGTTCAATTTATTTTCCAAAGAGAAAAAGGAATCACTGGACAAGGGTCTGGAAAAATCTAAAGAAAGCTTCTTTGGTAAGCTTTCCCGGGCCGTAGTCGGTAAATCAAAGGTAGATGCCGATGTTCTGGACGAATTAGAAGAGATTCTAATTACCTCGGACGTAGGAGTGGAAACGACCGTGAAGATTATTGAGCGGATTGAGGCTCGGGTAGCCAAGGAAAAATACTTGGGGGTAGCGGAGCTAGACGTCATCCTCCGGGAAGAAATCGCCGGCCTGCTTTCTGAAAACAACACTCAGGACCTCAAAGACTTCTCCTTGCCGAGTGATAAACGACCCTATGTGATTTTGGTCGTAGGGGTAAACGGGGTAGGCAAAACCACCACCATTGGTAAACTCTCCGCTCAATTCAAGGCGGCGGGCAACAAAGTTATTCTGGGTGCCGCAGATACTTTTCGTGCAGCCGCGGTAGACCAGCTCAAGTTGTGGGGGGAGCGCACTGGTGTAGACGTGATTTCACACGGTATGAATACTGATCCTGCTTCCGTTGCCTTTGATACCGTGAAGCAAGCCGTGGAACAGCAGGCAGATGTAGTGCTGATAGATACAGCGGGCCGTCTGCACAATAAGGTAAACTTGATGAACGAGCTTACAAAAATTAAGCGGGTGATTCAGAAGTTTATCCCCGATGCTCCTCATGAAGTAATGCTGGTGCTGGATGGCAGTACAGGGCAAAACGCTATGATTCAGGCCAAGGAATTTACCAAGGCAACGGACGTCTCTGCTCTCGCAATCACCAAACTTGATGGCACGGCAAAGGGCGGGGTGGTTATTGGTATATCCGACCAATTCAAAATTCCTGTGAAATATATTGGAGTAGGGGAGAAGGTAGAGGACCTACAAGTGTTCAACCGCTTGGAGTTCGTAGATTCTTTATTCAAGAAATCAGAAGCTACTTCTTCTTAAGGCTGCACCTTTCCGTCAGTATTGCCTTTTTGTACCTGGTACGCCCGTACCATAATTACAATCAGAAAGGGCACCCATACCAAATCATTGAAGATGAGGTGGAATAGAAACTTCTTTGAAGTTTCCAATTCCATGATGAGCAACCAAAAACCGGCGGCTCCGCCCAATTTGGCGAGCGCGCCAAATCCGGGTAAGTACCAATACTTTTTAGGGTGTAAGGCTGCTACTAGGAAGACAATTGCCATGACCAATACGCCATAGCCCTGATAGGTAACAAGGGTAGGGGCTTCTTCCTTAATACCTCTTACCCAGAGGTAAAAGGAATCAGGATACTGGCTAATGAAAATCCCCCAAAGAATATTGTATCCTGTAGCCAGGAGTAAAAACCCTCTCATCCAGGGCATTATGCGTAGAGGCAATTCCTCAGACTGGGCTTCCGCCATAGATTAATGGGTTTTTCGCTGGTCGCGACGTCGGTCTTCGAAGTATTTTGAGATCTCTGGATAAAAATCGCTGGCTACTTCGGGGACGCCCATTTTCAATAAATCTATATTTTCAGAATTGCCCGTCAAATCTTCCATGGTTTCGATGAGGAAGATAAGTTGGTTCAGCCGCAAGGGTTCTGCGGTGAATTCTGGTTGGACGGCATACGTATTACTATAGAAGTCAGCTACTTCATAATATATCATGCCTTGACTATACTCAGCGAAGATGGAAAGTTCTTCTCCCCATTGCGACTCAGGGAAATGCAGCCGCGCTATTACCACCGAAGACTGTTGGTCTCCGAAATAGGTCTTGGGCTGAAAGTCAAAATCCAAGGTGTCCATGAAACAAAAATAGAGAAAGCCTCCTGAAACATCCTATTCAGGAGGAGTAAAGGTATTATCGGCCAAAACGGTAGGCCAATCCTGCCCTTAGTGCTGCTTCACTATCTATGAGATAATAATCTCCCATCACCTCCAGACGAATCCGCTCCGTTAGGCCTAAGCCGTAGCCAAGCCCAAAAGCCACATCATTTTCCCCAATGAGGCCCCGCATTCTGATAAAAACTGGGCGGATAGGATAGAACCTGGCACCTACCGTTACACTGGGTGATCCATTCGTCCAAAACTCAAATCCTCCCGAGATGGAGAACTTTTTGGCGACGAAATAATTGAGGTCGGTTCCTATTTGAATTTTTTGGCCTACGCCGTTGAAGTCTGACTTAATGATGTCAATGCCTCCGGTGACCAAAAACTGAGCTTTACTGGCGGTACTAAACAGAGCGAGCAATAAGGTAAGGTAGAGTGCTTTTCTCATGAGGTTTTGAATGTGTTTATGCTAAGTTAGACAACAAACTGATAGGCTAGGGATTGAAGCCCACATCTTACGAAAACTTCATATTCGGAAAGGTTTAGGGGTGCTCTTAAGCACGATGGATGCTATAAAAAGTGGTCTTCTATGTCATGCCGTACGGCATAGTAAACCAGAGACTGCAGATGTAAGTTTTACCAGTAGTAGAATTAATAGACGCCCCACCCTCAGGTGAGACCTCATGATGGAGTTGCCCTATAGGGTGAAGGGAGGGTTGCATGTATTTTGTCCCGGTGGCCCATTTTGCAAACGGTTCCCATTCTGATATTAGCTTTTGGCTTAGGTAGGTAGCAACCAATCTCCTAACTTTACTCGCCAAAATTCACCCCTTGTTTTATGGAGAATATGTTGTCTAACCGCATTAAGGCCATGAGTGAATCGGCTACTTTGGCCATGGCTGCCAAGGCGCGGGAATTCAAAGCTAAAGGTATCGATGTGATCAGCCTGAGCTTAGGCGAGCCAGATTTTAAAACGCCCAAACATATTCAAGAGGCTGCTAAGGCTGCTATTGACGAAGGTAAGTACTTTGCTTACCCTCCGGTAAATGGCTATCCTGATCTTCGGCAAGCCATTGCTGACAAACTGAAACGTGACAACGGTTTGGAATTTGGCCCCAACAACGTGGTGGTCAGTACGGGTGCAAAGCAGTCCATTGCCAACATCATGATGGCCTTGCTCAATCCCGGGGATGAAGTAGTAGTGTTTTCGCCCTACTGGGTTTCTTATACGGAACTCATCAAACTGGGCGAGGGTACCCCTGTGTATGTGGATGGCACGATTGAGAATGGTTTTAAGGCCACCGCTGAGGAATTTGAAGCAGCCATCACGGACAAAACTAAGCTGGTGATATTCTCCAGCCCTAGTAACCCAACCGGAGCTGTATTCAATGCGGAAGAGCTGGAGGGAATAGCTGCGGTTTTGCGGAAATATCCCAACATCATCGCTATCTCAGATGAGATTTATGAGTACATCAACTTTGGCGACAAGCACGTAAGCTTAGGAGCTTTGGAGGGCATGCAAGACCGAGTGATTACGGTGAATGGGTACTCGAAAGGATTTGCCATGACTGGCTGGAGAATCGGGTACATTGCCGCTCCTGAGTGGATCGCCAAAGCGTGTAATAAGATCCAGGGGCAGGTGACTTCAGGGGCTAACAGTATTGCACAGAGAGCAGCACTGGCGGCCATTACTTCGGAGATGGGACCCACCCACGAGATGGCCGAAGCCTATCGTAGCCGCAGGCAGTTAGTATTAGATTTGCTCAATGACATCCCTGGCGTAAAAACCTACATGCCAAACGGCGCCTTCTATATATTCCCTGATGTAAGCACCTATTTCGGTACCCAATTCGGAGAAACCGAAATCAACAATGCGAGTGATTTGTGCATGTACATTCTGAATGAAGCACATGTATCCTTGGTAACAGGCGAAGCCTTTGGGGCGCCCAACTGTGTGCGTATTTCATACGCAGCTTCTGATGAAGACTTGAAGGAAGCAATGGCTCGAATTAAGCGTGTACTCGCTCAACTAGAACCAGCTTCCGTAGCATAAATCCTATTGGATGACCATCAAATCTTTAGATCAGGTTTTCCACGCTTTTACAGAACTCAGAGCCCTCATTATCGGCGACGTCATGCTAGACTCGTACGTGTGGGGCTCTGCTGACCGTATCTCACCAGAGGCTCCCGTGCCGGTAGTTAAGGTGAATCGGCGTGAATTTCGCTTGGGGGGCGCGGCCAATGTCGCCCTTAATTTACAGGCTTTGGGTGCCAAGCCGGTACTGTGTTCCATTATTGGTGATGACTTGCCCGGCCGGGAATTCGTAGAACTGCTACGCTCTCAGAAAATAAGTGCGGAGGGGATTATCCAAAGCGAACACCGCATCACTACCGTGAAGGAAAGGATCCTCAGCGGAAGCCAGCATATCCTGCGAGTAGATAGCGAAGACGATACGGAGTTGAGTGACCTGGAGGCAAGTAGCTTGATCCAGCACATCCAACGGCTCATTGATAAGTCGGATGTGGTCATTTTCGAAGACTATGATAAGGGGGCGCTGAATCAGCGGGTCATTGAAGCTACCATTGGGTATGCGAAAGAGCATAATGTGCCCACCGTAGTGGATCCTAAATTCAGGAATTTCCATCATTACCGCGGGGCTACCCTCTTTAAGCCCAACCTCAAGGAATTAAGCGAAGGCTTGCGGATTCAAACCGATGATAGCCTGCCGGCAGTGACCAAGGCGGGTAAAAGCCTTCGGGATGCCCTGGATTTGGATAAAGCCCTAATTACCCTTTCTAGCAAGGGAATGCTCTATCTGGATGATGAAAACCAGCATCATATCCCAGCAGAGATCCGTTCCATTTCGGATGTATCGGGTGCGGGTGATACCGTAGTAAGCATCGCCTCTTTATGTGAGGCCTTAGGCCTTCCTGCCCGGTTTATGATTGCACTTGCCAACTTGGGCGGTGGTCAGGTGTGTGAGTATTTGGGAGTTGTACCGGTACAGCGGGAGCGCTTAATGGAAGAAGCCGCTACCCACCAGCTTGGAGATTGGCTATGAAACTGGCCTCAGTTCGAAAAAAGGTAGCCGAAAAACTCAATACTTTCCTGTATGGTAGCCGAGAGCAGGCTTTCCAAATCCTTTACTGGGTTCGAATAATTAATTCCATTGTGGCCATTGGCCTGCTTACCTATGGCTATGGTTTTGAACTAGACCAGGAGGACCTGCAGAAGGTATTTGTCTGGCTAGATGTCAATTTTCTCTTCTTCGGACTCCAGTTCTTAGCGCGGCTATTGTACGCCTTCAGGCGCACTGAGTTTTTGCGGGGTAACCGGTTCGAGGGGGTGTTGGTGCTCTTGATTATTCTAAACGGCATCACCAACTATTTGGGAGGGATGTCTCTGCTAGAGCGGGTTTTCCCTGCCTTTGGCTTGGCTAGCTATACAGAGTTTTATCAGGGGGCCATTACCCTATTTATGGTAGTGGTTATTGGCTATGATCTGATAAAAGCCAGTTCCATCCTGGCTAGCGTTAGCTTTAAGCCCGCTACTACCTTTATTCTTTCCTTCATCATCTTAATTCTGGTAGGTACTGGCTTACTTATGTTGCCTACCATGTCTGTAAAGGAGGGGAGTATGCCTTTCTTTGACGCCCTGTTTACCTCCGTTTCGGCCAGTTGTGTCACCGGACTAGTGGTGGTAGATACGGCCACGTATTTTACTACCCGTGGGCACTTTATCATCATGCTGCTGATCCAGTTGGGAGGCTTAGGCATCGTTTCCTTTGCTACCTTCTTTGCCACCTTTCTACGGCAAGGGGTAGGTATTCGGCAACAAGTGTTGCTTCAGGACCTTATTTCTAGCGAATCTCTTTTTTCCACCAAGGGGCTGTTGCGGCAAATTGTCTTCATCACCTTCTTGATAGAGGCTTTCGCTTTTGTATTTATCTTTCTTACCTGGGGCGACGAGATTGTATTCGAATCTTTAAGGCAGAAGGTCTTTTATTCGGTTTTTCATTCCATTTCAGCTTTTTGTAACGCCGGCTTTAGTCTATTTTCCAACAGCCTGCATTCTCCGGTAGTAGCGGGTTCCTTTATTCTTCACCTCATTATTGCTCTGTCTGTAGTCGCTGGAGGGTTGGGTTTTTACAATCTTGACGAACTGTTCTCCCCAGCGAAGTTGAGAGCAAGGATGGAAAGTCCCTGGATGGACTGGAAGGTGAGTACCAAAATTGCCGTTTTCACGGCCATTATTCTTCTGGCCTTTGGTACAGTAAGCATCTACCTCTTAGAAAGAAACAATACCCTAGAGGGTCAGAACTTTGTTGAGGGTATGATCTCCGCCTTTTTTCAAAGTGCCAACGCACGGACAGCTGGCTTCAATTCCATCAGCATCTCTGATTTGCGTACACCTACTTGCATAATCTTGATCTTCCTGATGTTTGTAGGGGCTTCCTCTGGTTCCGTGGGAGGAGGTATCAAAACAAGCACCTTCTACTTGATCATTGCCTCGGTATACGCCACCCTACGGGGGAGATTGAAAATAGAGATTGGAAAGCGATACATACCTAAGGAACTGCTGTTCAAGGCCCTTTCCATATTCTTCTTTGCGGCCACCCTCAATCTGATCGGGATTTTCCTCCTTACCGTTTTCGAACCCGAGATTGATTTGCTACGGTTGGCCTTTGAGCAAGTATCTGCCTTTGGCACAGTAGGATTTAGCATGGGAATCACTCCGGAGCTATCTGGTCCTGGTAGAGCCGTGATCATCTTCAGCATGTTTGTGGGTAGGGTAGGTACTCTCACTTTTGCCTTAGCCCTGAGTAACCGGGCCAGTAGCCAACGGCATAAGTACCCCAGCGCTCAAATCATGGTGGGATAAGTCTATGCTCAATAGAGCCTAATCCGCTGTTGCCTTGCCAAAATTCTTTTCCCAGTAGCGGCAAAAATGCTGGAGTTCGCAAGTCTCACATTTTGGCTTTCGGGCCAAACAGATATACCGGCCATGTAGAATAAGCCAGTGATGAGCATCGGGAATTACCTCCTCAGGGATGTGTCTTACGAGTTGCTTTTCAACCTCTAGCGGTGTTTTGGCTGTTTGGGTTACCAAACCCAATCGCTTACTCACCCGAAACACATGGGTGTCTACCGCCATGGTAGGCTGATTAAAAATTACCGAAGCTACCACGTTAGCGGTTTTTCGGCCTACGCCAGGTAGCTTTTGTAGTTCCTCAATGCTACTGGGAATCTCCGAACTGAAGTCCTCTACCAGCATTTTGGCTAAGCCCAACAAATGCTTGGTCTTGTTATTGGGATAACTGATGGATTTGATGAATGGGAATAGCTCGTCAAAATTGGAGGCCGCGAGCAATTCTGGGGTGGGGAAGGCCTCAAATAGGGCAGGGGTGGTTTTGTTCACCCGTAAGTCAGTGCATTGGGCACTTAATACCACCGCCACAAGAAGCTGAAACGGATTCTCATAATCGAGTTCCGTTTCTACTTCCGGGTGGTTCTCTTCAAAATGCGTGATAAACGCAGCAAACCGTTCTTTCTTCGTCATGCTTCCTTGCTTAGTTCAGCATAGGAGGCAAATCTAGGGATTTTGAAAAATCCATGATACGATCAATTGACGCTTGGCGAGGCGCTTGTAACACGCCGTCCATAGTTTGCTGTAGTAGGCAAAGTTCACCGTATTCGGCACGCAGGCGAGAGTCCTCCCACAGGGCCTCGGTGATCAATTTCGATTCTTGTTCATCCGTTTCTTTGTAGATAAAACGAATCAGGTCATTCTCGGTAAAAGTTTGAGTCATAGGCTTCGTCTGAGGTTTCCATCTTCTTGCGAAGATTGATCAACGCATACCTCATCCGTCCCAGCGCAGTGTTGATGCTGACATCGGTAGCTTCAGCAATTTCTTTGAAGCTCATTTTCATGTAATGCCGCATGATCAGCACCTGTTTTTGTGCGTGAGGGAGTTCAGAAATCAACGCTCTCAACTTCGCATGAGTATCTCGTTTGATTTGATGTTCTTCGTGAGAGGATTCCGCGAAATCCATGTTATTGAACACAATAGAGCCATCTTCGGTCACGATAGTAGGATAGCGCTTGGCTTTCCGAAAGTGATCGATTGCAAGGTTGTGCGCGATGCGCAAAATCCAAGGTAAAAATTTGCCCTCCTCGTTGTAGGAGCCCGACTTGATAGTGCGGATGGCCTTAATAAATGTCTCTTGCATCAGATCTTCTGCCGTGTATTGATCCTTCACGATCAGATAGATAGTAGTATAGATGCGCTGAGAGTGACGCTCTACGAGTACTTTGAACGCTTCTTCATTGCCGTTCTTGTACTGAGACAACAGTTCGCTGTCGTTTAACTGGAAATTGTTCATTGATAACACCTGTTTGATAACGTAGAGGTCTAGGCC
>JBCBHI010000153.1:0-8500 GCA_038525885.1 Bacteroidota bacterium | reverse complement strand
AAAACCGACGATCTGCAAGCCAATACCACCTGGGGAACTTGGCTGAAAAGCCCACAAAAATTCATCAATCTGGGATCCGTTTACCGTGCTGCCGAAGGTTGGTTTTATGAAATAGATCTTCTTGCGGAGTACGACCGGATGGTACAAATCAATTTTTCTACTCCTACACAAGTCATCGATTGAACCTGGAAAAATGATTTCGTTTTACCCTACACTCTGATATAAGAGGAGCTAGAACAAAGGCTAAACGTTGAGCAAACCATGCAAGGCTCCAATCGATCTTTGGAGTGGTTTTCGCCTCCCGGCCGTCTGGCAAGAAAGTATCCAGGTTATATTTGGGCTGGTTTCTCTTGAGTTAGTCTTCCATAGTTGGGATGTATCTTTAGGCATCACAACCTCGTTATTACTCTGATAGTCAACCCTCATGCTTATGCTACCGACCAAGCACCACCTTTGCTTTCTACTAGGCTCCTTGGGAGCGGTCCTCGCCTCTTGTAATGAAGGAGGTGAGATCACCCCTCCCGAAGACTACCAACTACACATCACGTTTGTGATGGACCCTACGGCTGACCGCCTGGACAACCTGGGAGACCCCGTAAGCGTGCCCGCTGGCAATGCGGCCCAAAATCCTGATTTTGAAACCCTGGGGATTCACTTCATCGGGATATATCCTGACCGGTTCACTCCCTACGAAAACGGGCTCACGGTTTTTAGTTCTCCCACTACCAGTGCTGGTGGTGTAGCGGCCATAGACTTTGAACAGGAGCTCTTCCTAACCACCACTGAGAACACCTTCAGCATCTCACTGCAAGAGCTGGAAGCAGGCACCTATGAGTACTTTAGAAGTTCACTGGGTTACCAAAAGTACAGCGTGGTGTACAATCTTTCTGGGGCATCCGAAGGTGAAAACTGGCCTGAAGGTGTGAGCGATGATATAGATGTAGAGGGCACCGTGGCCTCCTTTGTGGGCTACAATACCTACATCGGTAGCTATACCCTAGCCAACGAAACGGTGGAGGTAAACGCCAATAAGCTGCAGGGGTACTTTGGTTTGGAGTCCAACGGCCAGGTGGCGGGCTTCGCTTTTACTGACCTAACGGAGGGCGATGCCCCTCAAACTACCGTACCCAATCCTATCAACGCTACTTCTCCGGTTCCTGCTGGTTCTTGTGTGGTCACGGGGGCTTTCCCTACTGCACTCGTGATTCCTGAGAACCCCACGGAAGACATCACTATTGAGGTGGTGATCTCGATCAACCAGAGTTTTGAATGGGAAGACGGCAATGGCAACGGAAAGTATGAGCCTCTGCTGGGAGAACGGGTAGTAGATATGGGTACGCGTGGGGTGTTCCCAAGTGTGAAATAATCCTTTTCTACAGAAAGAACAAACTAACGATACCTCCAACACTATGGGCACCAAAAAGAAGGGTATGCTTACGCCGCCGGGCGAATACGCTAAGCACTTCAGAAAGGAGTATAGCCGGATGTTCTGGAAAAAAGAACGGCAGGCCGAAAAGGACCTGATTCGGAAGGAGGGAACGGCGGAGGATGGCTCCTCCACCTAATCAATAGCTTCGCTTACTTCACCAACTCAATGGCTTCCACCACAATTCCGTTTCCACAGTAAGCATCTGAATCGGACCAATCAAGCTTTACACTGATCGGGTAATCGGCAGTTTCCAGATCAATATCCGATCCTGAGGGCAATACCTCAAAACGCCGTATTCCGTCTTGTCCTTCAATGTTGATAATATACCCACCACAGCATCCACATAGGGTCATATCAAACCCCTCGATGGTTGCGGTGGATTCAAAACTTGGTTCTAGTGTGTCTATCAGGTCACATCCGAATAGACTTCCCATCCCTAGGATGAGGAGAAAAGCAATGGACTTTGACTGCATGAGAAAAGTGGGCTTGGTTATACCCCTAGGACCCAGTAGTAGCCCGAGAAGTTGTGGACGGATAGATGTTCAGCTATTTCAATAGCCAAGGCAGGTCCCTGGTTTTTAATGTTAAATGCTTAAGGTTGATTTTTTAATGGAATGAATACTTACGCATTTATAATTCAAATCTCAACCTTCAAAATTAAGAGGTATTGCAGGGTTATTTGGGCTGACGCAGGATCTTCTCCATCTTTTTCCCCTTAGCCAATTCATCTACCAACTTGTCCATGTAGCGTGCTTGCTGGGTTAGCGGGGTTTGGATCTCCTCTACACGGTACCCACAGATAACCCCTTTTATCAGGTCCGCATGCGGATTTAGCTGTGCCTGCGAGAAGAAAGATTCTATGGTGGCCTCCTCTGCTATGAGTTGTTCTAAGGCCTTTTTATCAAACCCGGTAAGCCATTCTAGCACCTGATACAATTCTTCTTGGGTGCGGCCTTTACTTTCCACTTTAGTGATGTAATGCGGAAATATCGAAGCAAAAGTCATTTCGGCCACGCGGGCGTCGTGTTCGGGGGTGGTGATTCCTGTTGCTGCCATACGGTTAAAAAAATGGGTTTAGCCAAGCTTCTACTGGGGTAGCCATGGCTTTTTACATCTACACCAAGATACCTTAATTCTCAAAACTTCATGGAGCCCCCGCTCAATTTTCTGTTCGCAGCCCAGTGGTAAAATCTAGGTCCCTGGCTCCGTTTCTTTTCAGGGAGAAACCAAGTACTTTGGAACATCCCATTTGTCCCCATCACCTATGGCTATCGATGCGGCTCATTACCCGGCAGTACGTCAGTACCTCAATCGGCTTTCCCCCATATCAGAAGCCACCTGGACCGCCGTAGCCAAGCATCTGCACAAAACGGAGTTTCAGCCCCAGGAGTTTTTTGCGAAAGCCGGGCGGTACGAACACCAAACGGGCATCCTCCTGGATGGCATTTTCAGGGCATATAGCCTCACCCAGGACAGTACCGAGTTCACCAAAACCCTGTATACGCCCATATCTTTTACCAATCCTATATCCTATTTGGGGGCCTACACCGCGCTGGTAACCCAGCAGGTAAATCAGGTAAATGTACAAGCCCTTACCCAGGCTACGGTATTAGTATGCAGCTATCAGGACTGGCTTGGGCTGGCCGAAACCCACCCGGAGGTGGCTACCTGGTCGCAGAAGTTGGCGCACCTGTTCTTTATAGGTAAGGAAACCCGTGAGCTACAACTTAGCACCATGCAGGCCCACGAACGCTACCTCCTGTTCCGTTCAGAATTTCCTGAGCTAGAACACCTCATCAGCCAATATCACATAGCCCAATACCTGGGCATCACGCCTACGCAGCTGAGCCGCATTCGCAAGAAGGTCTTTGGTCACTAGCCTTTAGCGGTCCTTACGGCCAAAATTGGCCCCATGCAATTACCTATGTTGATGAATGCCAAGTGAATTCCCATTCCCTTTACGGGGTATCGGCTGTACGCTCATTTTTCCCTTGGCACCTATGCACGCACCTGTTTCTGTATCCCGACTGTTCGACATCCCCTCTTACCAGCTCCAAACCTATGACCTACCGGCGGCCTTCATCACCAAAACCTCCCGGGGTTGGGAGTCGCTTCCTACGCGTGAGTATGTAGACCAGACCAACCAGATGAGCCGGGGCTTGCTGAAGTTGGGCGTACAGCCTAATGATAAGGTGGCCGTGATTGCCAGCACCAACCGGGCCGAATGGAACATCTGCGATATTGGAATCCTACAGGTTGGCGCGCAAAATGTGCCCTTGTACCCCACCATCTCCAAGGAAGATTACGCCTACATCCTCAACCACTCGGAGGCCTGCTACTGCTTTGTGTCTGACCAGGAGGTGCTAGACAAACTCAATGAGATCCGGGAGGAAACGTCTCTCAAAGGAGTATTCACATTCGATGAGATAGCCAACGAGCGCAATTGGCAAGAGGTACTCAAGCTGGGAGAAGACGCTAGTGAGCAGCCTCAAGTGGAGGCCTTGAAGGCCACCATAGCTGCGGACGACGTAGCCACGATCATATACACCTCTGGCACCACGGGTAAACCCAAAGGGGTTATGCTCAGCCATGACAACCTGGTGTCCAACGTATTGGCCCTGGGCAAACGGCTACCCCTAACCCACGGCAAGGACACCGCACTTAGCTTTTTGCCCCTCTGCCACGTGTTCGAACGCATGGTCATCTACTTGTACCAGTACTCGGGTATTTCGGTCACCTATGCAGAATCGCAAGAAAAACTGATCGACAACGTGAACCAGGCCAAGCCTCAGATCATGACCTCCGTACCTCGGCTGTATGAGAAAGTATACGAGCGCATACTACAGCGCGGCCAGGCCCTCAGTGGCGTGAAAAGAAGGCTGTTTTACTGGGCCGTAAACTTGGGGCTGCGCTACGAACCCTACCGGGCCAATGGCTGGGGCTATGCCCTGCAACTGGGTATCGCCCGCAAGCTGATCTTCTCCAAATGGCGGAAGGCCCTGGGTGGAAACATGAAAATCATGGTGTCTGGTGGAGCGGCTTTGGAGCCCAACTTGCTGCGCATTTTTGCGGCGGCCGGGCTGCCCATTATGGAGGGCTATGGGCTTACAGAGACTTCCCCAGTTATTGCGGTGAATGACATCCAGCACGGAGGCTTCAATATAGGCACGGTTGGCCGGGTGATAGAGCAGGTGGAGGTGAAAATAGCGGACAATGGTGAGGTCCTGGTAAAGGGCCCCAACGTGATGAAGGGGTACTACAAGGACGAGGCTAAAACCGCCGAGGTATTCACTGAGCGGTATTTCCATACGGGTGATATCGGCGAGGTAGATGCCGACGGTCTCCTGAGAATCACGGGACGCATCAAGGAGATCTTCAAAACCTCGGGGGGTAAGTATGTGGCTCCTACCAAAATAGAAAACCTACTGAAGCAATCTAGCTTTATAGAGCAGGCCATGGTAGTGGGCGAAGGAGAGAAAATGCCCGCCGTGATCATACAGCCCAATTTTGAGTTTGTAGCCGATTGGGCAAGCCAACAAGGTATTGCGCATACGGAGCCTAAGGAACTGGTGGGTAATCCGGCGCTGAGGGAGAAAATGCAGGAAGAGATTAGCCAGATAAATGCTCAGCTAGGGCAATGGGAACAAGTAAAACGGTTCGAAATGACGGACGAGGTTTGGAGCATAGCGGACGGGCAACTCACCGCTAAGATGAGTATGAAACGGGAGGCCATTCTGGAGCGATACGCAGACCTGTACCGAAAACTGTATGCCGAGCACGCATAGACGCCAAACTCCCCAGTCCCGCTTACCCTACCAAGGATGAATTCGCAATCCGCTGATTTGCAGTGCTTTGCGGATTCAGTGGTAAGACCATTTGAAGTGGTCCCACCACGAAGGGAGGGTTCCGACCGAGCCGGGGTGTTTTGTGATGTAGGTGGTAAGACGACCGCGCCGCGTAGGCTTAAAGTGGACTGGGCGTCCCCGTCCCACCACGAGATCATTCCCTCAATTTGTGTGACGCGCGCGGCATTAGGCCTACCAAAGCCCCCTATTCCTTCAGCTCTTGCTCAATCTCCCCGATCAACGTATCAATATTTCCTTCCACCTGTTGGTACAGTTGTAGGATAAAACGGCGGTTGCCCTGAATTTTCCAGAGGTAGCTCAGGAGTAGGTTGCGTTCTGCCTGCGGCAAGCGGAGCGGCAGCGCAAGGTCCGTCATATGGCCCGTATCATTATAGGTGAAGTGGGGGGCTATAGCGCGGTTGATTTCATCAAAGTAGTTCTCCTGAAATTGCAGTTCGTAGTATTCCTCTTCCAGCTTTTTGAGAAACTGATAGTCGTATTCGTACAAAGAAATGATCTTCTTCCTGAGCGAATCATTGCTGATCAACTCAAACCCTCGGGATTTCAAGGTTTCGTATCCGGAGGTATTTTGAATGGAAACAAAATCACGAGTGATGATGTGGTAGTAATCCCTCAGGGAGTCCAGCTCCACGGGCTCATCATTGAATACCCTTCGCCAAAACTTACAGGCCCTGATACCGAGTTTATGCCCGTCTGCATTGCTGCCTACGTCCAACACGTCCTCGTGCAAGCCATTCAGAATCTCCGTCAAGATCTTGACCTCGGCATAGCTATCCCGGCGGTTGTCGTTCCAGTTGTTCAGCGCAAAGGCGGTAATTACCGCTACAAAAATTGATAAAAACTCAAATCCGTACTTCTTCCAATTCTGCATGCAGGGTAAGGCTATTCTGGTTCCAGGGCCGTTTGCAGGTCCACCATTCTAATATACAGACTTTGGCATATTTGGCTACGTATAGGTTGCTCCCGGGTCGCTCCTAGGGTAGCCGCTCCCGTTTGCGTTGTCTATGCATTTTTGCATCTTCATTGGCATCCCAAAACCTACCCGCCCATGCTACGCCTGCTTCTTTTTACCTTAATCATTTCCTTAGTGGTGGTTTGGGTCTGCCAGCCCACCGCCAAGGATTCGCCAGGCCAAGCTACAGATAGCCCCCAGGGCCTTGCGGGCAACTTCGATTCCCTGGTTTGGGCTGATGAGTTTAACGGAAATGGGCCCATAGACACCACTCGTTGGTTTCAGCAAACGCAATAACCCCCGTGGGGCGAATGGTTTGGCGGCCTGATCAATCACTATACCGACCGCGAAGCCAATGCCTACCAGCAAGATGGCTATATGCACCTGGTAGCCAAACGAGAGACCTACGAAGACCAGGGCCACGTGAAGGAATACACCTCGGCCAGGCTCAACTCCAAGTTTGCCTTTACCTACGGCCGGGTAGAAGTACGGGCCAAAATGCCCCAGGGTGTGGGCACCTGGCCCGCCATCTGGATGCTGAGCAAGAACATCAGCGAGGCCGGAGCCTACTGGCAGCTACAGGGGTACGGCACTACCAGCTGGCCGCACTGCGGCGAGATTGACCTGCTGGAGCACTGGGGCAAGAACCAGGATTTTGTGCAAAGTGCCGTACACACTACCGCTAGCTTCGGTGACCAAGTGACCAACTTGGGTGGGAAGAAAATCGCGAATGCCTCCACGGAATTCCACCTGTATGCGCTAGAATGGTCAGCAGAAAAGATCATGTTTGAGGTGGACGGCGAAGCACTGTACACTTATGAGCCTGCTGTGCGAGATTCTACTACCTGGCCTTTCGATTCGGATCAGTACATTCTAATGAACATCGCCATCGAAAAGGACATCGACCCGGCCTTTGAAGAGAGCGCCATGGTCGTCGATTACATCCGGGTGTATCAATAGCCGCTTCTTTTCATGGGGAAAGCGTGGCTTCGCGGTTGCCCGTTGAGGTTCCCCGAGATGACGGCCACTAGGGAGTCTGCGGAAACCCGCTCGTAGGTGATGACCTGTGGGAAATCATGCTGGGGGTTTTCAAATTGCACCATTCGGTCCGTCAGGTTCGTCTTTTCAAACCTAACGGGCTCCCCGTCATTCTGATTATTGACGGTAGGGATATACCAAAGCCCATCCTTTTCCTGAATGATCTGGATGGTCTCCAGTACCACCGTATCCTCCTGATTGAGCATGTAACTCATACCCCTCAATTCCTGCTCGCTTACCTTTTTCCAGGCTTCGAATACCGTACCCCTGGGCGTATGGTTTTCCCAGGTACCCACTAGCCAGACTAGGCTATCCAGGTCATGCGTTTGCTTGGGTAACCCCGCACTCAATAGCAGCATCGTCAATGCCGAAATAAAGGCTCTAATTTTCATAATTCTTACAGAAGGATGGAACAACAATATCAATTGCTTCGGGACTGTGGTTACAGGCCGAAGCTTGAATACCTCCGCAAGATGAAGCCCCTGCTTTCGGGATAATTGTAATTTTTCGACACCTTCATTCTTCCCCGTAGAACAGGGAAGACATCTTCAGTTTATACCCATACACCTCACGGGGCGTGTGTCCGGTGTATTTTTTGAAATCCTTAATGAAGTGCGCTTGGTCATAATACTCCCCTTCGTACGCCAGGGAGGTCAGGCTGGTAAAATCCTGATTCAGCAGCTTTTTGAGCGCAGCCTGTAGCCGGACTATGTCCGTAAGCCGCTTGGGGCTAAGCCCTATGGCCTTGGCAAATTTTCGTTCCAGTTGCCTTTGGCTGATGCTCGTACTTTGGGTGAGACCCTCTATGGTGAGTTGCCCATTTGCCGTTAGGATAGTCTCCACGGTAGCCTGAATAACCCGGTCTACGTTCTGTGGCAAGGAGAGCTGATCCAAAAGGAACTTCTCCATGATACGAATTCTGCTCTCCGTATCGGGAGCCGAGAGGATGTTTTCTTCCAAATGAACCCCAGCTTCCCCAAAGATCTCCTCAATCGAGATCGCCGTGTTTTTCATGGCATCGATCGGGAAGTCAGAGAAGGGCAGAAAACCATCCGGGTAGAATCTCACGGAGAAGATCCCGGTAGCCCCCGTGGGTTGGATTTCCAAGGGTTGGGTCAGCTGGCCAATGACAAAGGATCGGGGCTGGATGAGGAATTCCTCTTCCATCATGGCGATTTGTACCGCCAATATGTGACCGCCTCAGAATTCCTCATC
>JBCBHI010000152.1:0-8559 GCA_038525885.1 Bacteroidota bacterium | reverse complement strand
GCTGCTGCGCAATATCGACAGCGAAATCAACCGCAACCTGGCAGAGATGCATCTGCAAATGGCCTGGCAAGCCATTGCCCCTGCGCATTACGGCCAGCTACAAAGTTTCCTGGAAACCCCAAATAGCCCCGATGATAGCATTGCCCACTACCTACCCCAGGTTATCTCGGTCTCCTCTTACGCCATCAATGATGGGTACCTCAATCGGTACGTAGAGCGAAACTTCCGCTACGACCCTACGCTAGATTCGCTCTTGCTTGAGCTACGGTACCTCTTTCGTGATATCGCCACGGCCAAGGGACTGCTGACTAGCTACCGGGAGGGTGAAACCATTCCCTACGTGCATCGCCATTTTGATTTCTCCGATCCCGCTTCGGTTACTCCCTTCCGGTCAGTAGCTTTTATCAACCAGGTTCGGTGGCTGAAAACCTTGGAAACGGAACACCTGCGGACGCTGACCCAATCGATGAAGCTGATGGAAGATGTTTCTTCTCGCATTGGACTATTACTGTAGGAGAGCAGTGGTATTTAGGATGAGATTTGCGAAAGTCAATGCGCGAAAAGGAAAGCTACTGGGACTCATTGAATCCTTCTATGGCCTGCGTAGGGAAATGATCCCGATGGATGTATTCATGTTATAGCCCCTCCAACACTTATGAAACTCCTATCGCCAATCGTGCTTGTCCTGCTGTTAATCGCTTGTGATGCTACCAGCCCCATCAATTTTGATTGTACCACCGAAAGCGAGCTTGATAACATAGCTACCCGTACGGTTTCTATGGGGTTTAGCACCTGGAGTTTTGGACCTCGGGCAGCCGATAGGAATGAGACCTACGGGTATATAAAATCTCACGGGGATATTTACTCTGAGCAGGTAGATGACCGGATACCCTGGCGAGCATGGATGCAGGGCACGGACTTACCGGAGGAGTTTGTGGCGGATATTGACTACCGTGTGGGCCAACGTACTGGTCTACCCTTGATTCTTTCGGTGAGCCTCCTCAATACGGGTCGGGATGATCTGATCGAGGATTGGAATGGTGAGCCCATTACCTACACGAGGATGGATGATCGGGCGATTGAGGATGCCTACGTAGCGCATGTACAATATCTGGTAGACCGGCTGTCACCTGATTTTTTGGTAGTAGCCATGGAGTCCAACGACTTGCTATTGCATGCTCCTCAGCATTGGGAGGCCTTTACTTCGCTGATGCGAAAAGTACGGGCCCGACTTACGGTGGCCTATCCCAACCTACGCATAGGCGAGTCTATCACGCTGCATAGTTTCTATGAACCGTCGACGGAGGATCCTAATGCGTATCTAGAAAGGGTAACGAACTACGTAAATGACCTGGATTTCACGGCCGTAAGTTTTTACCCCTTCTTCAAAAATCAGCATACTAAGGTCGAATATCAGTCGGCTTTGGACTTTCTACAAAGCCGGATTACCAACCCAGTTGGGATGGTGGAAACCAACCACTTGGCTGAAGATTTGGATGTCCCCAGTTTGGATACTTTCATTACGGGCAATCCTTGTGAACAGAAGGAATATCTGGAAACCCTGTTGTTGCATGCACATAGCCAGCAGTTCCTCTTTGTAATCTGGTGGGCTTACAAGGACTACGATGCGTTGTGGGCTACGTTTCCGGCCGATATTCAACCGATTGGTCAGATATGGCGGGATACGGGTTTGCTGGATGAGAACGACACTCCACGTCCCGCTCACGCGGTATGGGAATCCTTTTTGGAGCGATAGCCGTAGGAAAGTTCAGGAATGCCTCCTTGTTTCGCCAGGGATTTAGCAGAAACCCTATGAGCGCGCAGCGCTTTTTCTGAACCTTACATCCAGCCAGACACCCAGCTGAGGTCCATCCATGGCTGCGGCTCTGCGACCTGAAAATCATTCTACCAAAAGAATGGGTCCTTACCCCAAAATGGAAAAGGCTGCCTCTTGCGAAGCAGCCTCTGGGTGTTATAGATAGGGAATCAGGGTTCTATTATCGTGCTACCTGGAAACGGATCACGGCCGTTTTCTCTCCGGCAGTTACCTTCACCAGGTACATCCCGGTCTCCAGGTTACCTACCGGAATACGAGTGGTAGCACCCAATACTTCATGGTCCATCACCTTTACACCCTGTAGGGTGTAGATAGACATCGTAGCACCTTGCGAGTTGATACCCTCAGCCAAAGCCACCGTCAGCTCACGTTGTGCAGGGTTTGGGTAAACCGAAACGCCCTCTAGTACATCCGCCAAACCAGTCACCTCGTCATCGTCAGAGATGGTCAAAGCGAACCCGTCGTTTGCGCCTATTTCCACTACGTTGGTGCCTGCGGAGTTAGCATTGGTAAGCTCAAAATTGACCACCACATCGGTATTGACCTCGGTATTGTCAGTGATGGTAACCGTAACCGATTGGTCATCAGTGCTGCCAGCAGGGAAAGTAACCGTCTGGGTAAGGAACCCGTCCACAGCCAGGGCATTGCTGCCGCTCGCCAAGGCTACATCTACGGTAGTAGCGTTGTCGGCATCAGGATTGGTGATGCTTACGGTAAGGGTGGTAGTGCCATCGGCTTCGGCCACGGTACCGGAAGTAGCCGAGAAAGCTACGGTAGTGGTATCAATAGCGGCTACCTCAAATATGGTAATGGTACCAGACACCTCATTAGACACAATGAGCAGCGCATCATCCGTAGGGGAATTCTCAGGAGAGATAAATTTCACATCTTCTGGCCCAAGATCCTTGGCATTTTCGTCATCGAAATTGAAGTCACGGTTGTTTACGTAAGTGATGTACTCAGGATCAGCCGGATCGGAAACATCGTATACCATCACACCCCCAATTCGCTCTAAGGCGATGAATGCGTAAGGCACTCCGTTAAACTCACCTACAGTAATAGCCTCTGGTTCAGGTCCTTTGTTATCAGAACGGTTGTCTATTTCGCTCGCATCGTCATTGCTTGAGTTAAAGTGGTCGGGAAATTCCTGAGCCGTGATTTGCTCAAAATCATCCCCAGAATCCCATACCAATCCGTCGCCATTCCAAACACTAAAACTACGGGCACCGTAGATCCAGATGGCGTCAAAATCACCATCACCGTCGGTATCACCGTTCATGACGGTAGCATTCAAATCTCCTACCTGAGTGTCATCATCCTGTAGGTCAGGAAAATCAGCAAATACCGTTTCGTCCAGGGTCATGTCTTCGATGCTGATCTCTTCGAACATCCCGTCATACTCGCGGGCATCTCCTTCGTTGGCAGTGAAATAGTAGGTAGCCCCATCAATCTCGTAGGAAGCAATCGCATCTGGCATATACATCCCATTGAGGGGATAGGTGGCGATGTTGATGGCCTCGTTGTTATCGGTACCGTCTATTCCGTTGTCTCCCTCGCTGTGGTCTTTGGTGCCCAAGGGAATAATGTCCGTGATCTCATAGGGGTCGCCAAGGGAGATAACGGCCACGGCGTTGTTTTCCTGCAAAGTAGCCCAGGCTTCGGTACCATCCGGGGATACCGCGATGTACTCAGGCTCCAAATCCTCACTTACAGTAGCCGAAGCATCGTTGTGATACACCGTCCACTGCGAAGCAGGATTGTCCACGTTGGTTCCTTCCTCCACTACATCGTCATCATCGCGGTCCAGGTCAAACTCAGTGGTAAACACCAGGATAGAATCCTCAATCACTTCGTCCACTTGGTACAGACGTACAAAGTCAGCATCCGCGTCCGTATTGTCACTATCCAGGGTAATCCAGTCTCCGCTGGTAATCATACCACCAGTAATGGCCGAGAGGGTTAGGGTATCGGCATCGTCGTCATTGCCTGCACTAAAAGAGGCCACCGAGTAGGGAGTAGTACCTCCAAAGATGCGGACCCCACTCTGAATCAAAGCAGCTTTCTGGTCATTAAAGCTATTGAAATCCAGCAAGGTTACGGCGCTCTGAGCAATACCACTTACATCCTCAGGAATGTCAATCACGGCAATGGTTCCTTCAGGATCCACGGTGTAATCATCACTGGGCTCACCCTCACAGGCTACCAATACTTTAGAGCCGTCGGGGGTGAAGGTCAGCATGTCTGGCAATGCCCCTACCTCTACACTGGCCAGTAGCATACCGTCGGTATCATAGAAAACTACCTTGCCATTGTCCTGGGTATTATCGGCTCCTAAGGCCACGGCTACTATGCCGTTAGAAAAGGAAACGCTTTGGGCGGCATCGCCCAGTTCACCAAAGGCTACAGATTTCACCAGGCTGATGTCTGTGGGGTCAGAAACATCGAAGATATCCAAGGACTTTTGGCTGCCGTTGGTTGAGAACACCTGCTGAGTGGTTGGGTCATAGGCGATAATCTCAGTAGCACCATCATCGAAATCTCCGGGCGCGGTTACACTGCCGAGCAAAGTCAATTTTACCTGGGCAACGGACGGCAAAATCGTGCCCAAGGATAGTATGGTTAGCAATAGATAGTTGAAGTAGCGGTTCTTCATATACTGTGATAGGTTTGATGTTCAACGAGCAAGGTAGAGCCGCTATGTAGGTTGGTTATGTAGTGTATATGATGTTTGTGTTAACCGAGTGGCGTAAGGGGGTAAAACAAGACCCGTTGATAAAAGAATCGCAGATTCGGGCTCTACGGAACCTAAATCTGCGACCAATCAGAAAAGAGATTTTTCTAAGCTGAGCGATTCTTTCGGCGGCGATTCCAGAACCACAGAATCAAAACCAGGCCTAGCAATGTAAAGGGCCAAATACGCAGGAAGAACAGTAACAGTCCGGTGAGTATTTCCCATCCATCTTCCAGAGCCCGTAATATCTCTGAAGGCTCCTTTTCCTTGGATTTTGGAGCTTCCAGGTACTCATATAGGGTGATGTGGAGGGTACTCAGGCTTACTTGGTTTTCCAAATACCGCAGGCGTCCTTCCATGCGCTCAATATCAGACCGCACTTGATTTAGCTGCTGCTCCACTTGCAGCATATCTTCCACGGTATTGGCTTTTTGCAACAATTGCAGGTACCGGGATTCCAGCTCGCGCTTAGACTTGAGACGGGCTTCTAAGTCTACGAATTCCTCGCTTACATCAATTACCGTCACTTGGCGGAGATCAAACTCCTGCACCCCAGTGCTTATTTCAGAAACCAAGGCATCAAACTGCGCTACAGGCACCCGGATTACCAAACGAGTTTCGGCACGGCCATAACTGGTTTGGTCTTCGTCCTGGCTGATGTAAGCCTGATACTTGGGTAGCAGCGCCAGAATGGCCTGCCTCACGGAGTCCTTCCCTTCGGCCTCCCATTGCAGTTGTCCCGTCTTTATAAGTTTCCGAGATTCGGAGGCATTCTCAGTGGTGGGGGCTTCCGGCTCTACCGTGCGGTCGGCTTCGGAGCTTAAGGGTGCTTCTGAGAATTCATCTTGCTCCGTCAACAAATACTCCCCACCTCCGGGAGCTTGGTATCCCTCCGTGGTAGCTTCACTGTTATTGCTTTCGCCTCCACAGGCCCCTAGCAGGACTACAAAAAGGGCCATTCCCCAGGCAAAGAATAGGTGCTTGTTCATCTTGTCTTAGATAGGTTGTTACACCCAAGAGATGTACGGCGCTGAGAAATTCCATAAGACGGGTAGAATTTCCTGAATAAATGACCGATAAACGGCATTTGCTGAGTTCTATTCTGAGCACCTTGCCAAGGGATACCACCTTTGGACGAAACAAAAGCAAAACATCATGAACGTTACCTTTATAGGCCTGGGCATCATGGGGAGCCGCATGGCCAACAACATCCTTTCTCTCCCAGAAGTATCGCTTACGGTGTACAACCGTTCGGCTGAAAAAGCAGCCCAACTGAAAGCAGCCGGAGCCACAGTAGCTACCAACCTAGCCGAGGCAGTGCAATACGCTGAGATAGTGGTGACCATGCTTTCTACCCCTGAGGTGGTAGCTGCTTTGGCGGCTAGCGAGCAGGGCTTTCTTGCGGCCATGAAACAGGGCAGCCTTTGGGTAGACCAAACCACCGTAGCCCCTGAGCATTCCCGTCGGTTTGCTAACCTGGCCAAGGCTCACCAAGTACGCTTTGTGGAAGCACCCGTATTGGGTTCGCGAGCCCCAGCCGAAGCCGGCGAGCTTGTGGTACTAGCCGGTGGGGATGCCGCCGATGTAGCCGAGGCACACCCCCTTTTGGATGCTGTGGGTAAACTCACCAATCACTTGGGTGAGGTAGGCAAAGCGGCAAGTATGAAGTTGCTGGTTAACTATATGCTGGCCCAATCGGTAGCGGCATTCTCTGAAGCCGTCAGTTTGGGTATCAATTTGGGGCTGGAGCAAACGATGATCCACAACGTACTCACTAATGCACCCGTGTCAGCGCCAGTGCTAGGGGTATTGCGGGGCAAGCTGGAAAGCAAGGATACCACGCCTAATTTCCCTTTATACCTGATGCATAAAGACTTGCGGCTGGTAGCCGATGCAGCGTATACCGCCAACACTCCCCTACCCCTAGCCAATGCGGCCAAAGAGCTGTATGCACAGGCCAACGCAGCGGGACTGGGAGATGAGGATTTCAGCACGCTGTATCATCATCTGGTGAAGGAACAATGAAGTCTACCGTGACAGGATCCTAGCAAGGCACAGAGATCGCATCATAGCTATCTCTGTGCCTTTCTCCTTCGCCAAAGGCCAATAGCATTTAGAACAAGCCCGAGATTCTACCCTCGGCATCAATGTGCATGTGGTTAGCAGAAGGCTCTGCGGGCAGGCCGGGCATGCGCATGATTTCCCCCAGAATGGGAATCACAAATCCGGCCCCTACCGCGAATTCAAATTCCCGGACGGTCACTCGAAATCCTGAAGGACGTCCCCGCTGGCGGTCATTGTCCGAGAAGGATTTTTGGGTCTTCGCCATGCAAACGGGCAAACCACCCAGGCCTAGTTTCTCAATATTTTTGAGCCCGCGCTCTGCCTCCTTGGTATAGTCCACTCCGTCTGCCCCGTATACTTCCTTGGCTATTCGCTCTATCTTGGAGAGCATAGGCTCCTTCCACTCATACAGGGGCTTGAATGGCTCTTTCTCGGCTTCTGTCGCAGCTACTACCGCCTCTGCCAGGTCAGTCATACCCGCTCCACCTTGAGCCCAACCTTGTGCTAGGATGGCTTCCACTCCCAGTGCGGTGCATCGTTCCTGTATCAGCCGGATTTCCTCCTCACTATCCTCCGGGAAGGCATTGATGGCCACGATCGGCTTCAGGTTGAACTTATGGATGTTCTCTAGGTGCTTCTCCAGGTTGGGCAAGCCCGCTGCTACCCGCTCAGGATGAGGCGTACTCAAAGCGTCTGCCGGGGCACCCCCATGATGCCGCAATGCGCGGACGGTAGCCACTATCACCACCGCCTTGGGTGTAAGGCCTGCTTCCTGGCACTTAATATCCAGAAACTTCTCCGCGCCCAGGTCGGCCCCAAATCCAGCCTCGGTCACTACGTATTCGCCAAGAGAGAGCCCCATTTTAGTAGCCAAAATGGAGTTGGTGCCCTGAGCAATGTTGGCAAAAGGCCCACCATGCAATAAGGCCGGGTTGCCTTCCAAGGTCTGCACCAGGTTGGGCTTTATAGCATCTTTGAGTAGAATAGCCATGGGGTCTGCGGCCTTCAGATCCCGGGCATATACCGGAGCCCTGTCGTAAGTAAAGCCTACCAGAATATTACCCAATCGTCGCTTCAGGTCCACAAAGTCTTTGGCCATACACAGGATAGCCATCACTTCCGAAGCCGGGGTAATGTTGAAAGTCTCCTGCCTCGGCATACCGTTGCCAGTACCCCCCATCCCAATGGTAATATGCCGCAGAGCCCGGTCGTTCATGTCCATCACCCGGCGCCACAGTATCCGGCGAGGATCAAGCCCCAGGCTGTGCTTTCGGCTTTGCAGATTGTTATCTATAAGAGCCGAAAGCAAGTTGTTGGCCTTCTCAATGGCCGAAAAGTCTCCGGTAAAGTGTAGATTGATGTCCTCCATGGGCAATACCTGGGCATGCCCACCGCCGGCGGCTCCTCCCTTCATCCCAAACACTGGCCCCAAGCTGGGTTCGCGTAGTACCACTACGGCCTTTTTTCCAATCCGATTAAGACCATCAGTAAGCCCAATAGAGGTCGTGGTTTTGCCTTCTCCGGCAGGCGTGGGCGTAATGGCCGTGACCAGGATCAGGTTTCCCTTTTCTACCTTCTCAGCATCTATCAACGACAAGGGAAGCTTGGCCTTATACCGGCCAAAAGGTTCTAGCTCGTCGCGCGGAACTTGCAGGTCTTCGGCTATTTCCCAAATGGGCTTTAGGGTAGCCGATTGGGCAATCGCTAAATCAGGAGGAGTAGTTTTCGTCATAGGTCGGTCGAAAAAATTTCTCTTGAAAGATGAGAAAGCCTGGGCGATTGCCCAATACCCTTTGTCAAGTAAAGAATCACCTGGCGGCCTCTTTATCTCAGCTGCGAGCACCTGATCATCTCCTACCAGGTTTTAAGTGCTGAAGAGGGATCATTCCTAAAACCTGGGGGACTACCTCTGCTGGGTGGTAAAAAT
>JBCBHI010000151.1:0-8564 GCA_038525885.1 Bacteroidota bacterium | reverse complement strand
ATTCGTAATTGTACCTCGCGGCTTCATTGGCAGGGTTTTCCTTCAGCGCACGTTTGTACATGGCCAGGGCGTCTTCAAACCGTTCCTCACCATACCCAATGGTCAATAAGTACCCTGACTGATTGAAGGCTTGACTCGCTACCAAACCTGACGCTTGATCATGAAGGAGACGGTAGTTCTGAAAAGCAGAATCAAGCGACGGGAGCCCGCCAAGTACCCCTTCTTCCTGTCGCTTTTGGACTTGCTCCAGTGCGGCCGTTAGGCTCGCTTTTTGTCTGCGGTCTCCAGTATCCAGCAGGGGGAGTAGAGCAATCAGCGAGTCCATGGTGGTCTGGCCTGCTGAAAAGTAAGCATGCCCAATCGCTAATTGGATATAGCCCAGTGAGTCAGGATCCGTGAGTGAGTCCTTTAGCAGGGCTAGTGGGTCAATAGCCTGAAGGTACCGCGCGGAATCAAAGGCTAGCTGGGCTTCTTCTCGGGCGCTATTCCTGTTAGCCACACTGTGCAGCCAGGTAAAGAAAGGGATGGACAATAATAACATGGCCAGGCCTCTCATAGCTTAATCACCTTTATGTTGAGCAATACATCTAGCGCCAGTAGGGCTAGGGCCAAGGCCAGGAAATAGTAATACCGGTTGGCACTTACATCGATTTCCTTTGCATCCCGCAGCTCCCCTTCAATGGTTTCTATGGTGGCAATAAGCCTACCGATATCGTTTTGCCCGCTGGAAATTTCAAAATAACGACCGCCCGTCATGGTAGCCAGGTCCTTTAAGTCCGCGGGATTTAGTTGGCTGGTAACCAGGTTGCCTTGGCGATCCTTTTTGAATCCATTCCGAACCGGAATCATGGCTCCTTCCGGAGTGCCTACCCCCAGGGTATATAGGCTAATGCCCGCTTCTCTTATTTTCTCTGCCACATCCTCGGTGTCCTCGCCAAAGTCTTCCCCGTCACTAATAAGGAGGATAATCTTACTGGTTTGCCGACTTACTTGAGACTCGTCCCCCGTCAATTTGTCCAACGCTAGTTGGAGAGGAGGGCCAAAGTCCGTACCCGTTCTGGGCACCAAACCCGTGTTGAGGGTGCTTATGAGTAGGTTCAGGATATTCTCATCCTCCGTCAAAGGGCATTGAATAAAGGCATCCCCAGAGAAAATGATGAGCCCCAGGCGGTCCGTGCTAAAAGCCTGAACAAGCTTGCGTAGCTCCGCCTTTACCTTTTGCAAGCGGGTAGGCTGTACATCGCCAGCATTCATAGAAATGGAGAGATCCACGGCAATGTATATGTCCTTGCCAATGGCCTTTACTTCTTTTTTGGCTTCGCCGATGGAGGGTCCCAGCAATGCCATGATGAGCAGGGCAAACCACAAAGAGCGAAGAATAAGCTTGAAGACTACATTTTGCCAAGGACTACGTAGCCTGGTTGCAATACGCCAAGTACGCACTATGTAGAGGATGTAACCTAAGAGGAATAGCAGGATGAAGAACCCTTCGAGACTACCCAGAGAATTGTTCCAGCTCATTAAGTCTGATTTGGGGCGCTAAAATACAACGGATTCATTCGTGTAAAAATGCCTTTTGGCGGAAGGTAGTACATCCCCGTGGGTGGTAAAGCGGCCTAGGAGCAGATCTTTCACATTTTCTCTCACATCCAATTTCTTCCTTTTATCCAAAGTTTGGAACTCTCTACTTCTATTTCAGTTCTAGTGTGTGTTACAACAATTAATAAAGGCAAAAGACGTTATGATGACTTTTGCCTTGTCGCTGGAGAATTATGACAAAGAGGTTTTTAGGGTTGATAGCCCTGTTATTGCTAGTGAATGGGGGTGTGTTTGGACAAGGGTATCCGGGTGCCAGAGGGGGCGGTAGAGGTGCAGGATCAAACATCAAAGGCCGGGTAACCGGCACTATTATGGATGCCGAACTCAATGTGCCTATCGAATTCGCCACCATTGCAATCAAGAAAGAAGATGGCTCCATCGTAAACGGCTCAATTGCGGACGCCGATGGCAAGTTTCGAATCATCGAAATCCCCATGGGGACCTACACGGTAGAAATATCCTTTGTGGGATACGAGGGCATCAGCCAGCAAATAGAGCTCACTCCCCGGGAGCCGGATGCGAACCTGGGTACGCTTTCTTTAGCTAGTAACACCCAGGCGCTAGAGGAAGTGGTGGTAGAAGGTGAGCGGGACCTCATTGAAAACCGAATCGACAAGATTGTCTATAACTCCGAGCAGGATATTGCCAACCGCGGGGGTAATGCTGCTGATGTACTGCGTCGCACCCCCTTGCTAAGTGTCGACTTGGAAGGGAATGTGCAGTTGAGGGGGAGTAGCAACATTCAGGTATTGCTCAATGGTAAGCCCTCCAGCTTGTTTAGCGGGGGTAACCTGGCGGCGGCTTTGAATGCTCTGCCAGCAGACCAGATTGTGTCTGTAGAGGTAATCACGGCCCCCTCCGCAAAATATGATGGCGAAGGAAGCGCGGGTATTGTGAACATTATCACCAAAAAGAAAACCCTGGAAGGCTTTGCGGGCAATGTGAACCTTTCGGTAGGGACCCGCCAGAACTCAGCAGTAGTTGGTATTTCTACCGGCAAGGGACGTTTTGGCTTCAATATGAATTCCAACATGTTCTACTCATGGCCCCGGCTTACTACCAATACACTAGTGCGTACCGTAGATCAGGGGGATGGCCTCACCCAAACGTTGACCGACGAAGGAGGACAAAATGCCTACACCTTGGGTGGGTTTCTCAGTGGCGGTTTCTTCTATGACTTTAATGCCTACCACAGCTTGAATGCCAACTTCCGCGGGCGTGGTTTTGACCGGGGAGGGGCGGGCAATTTTACCACTACCTTTGAAGATCAGCTGCTGGGCATCAATCAGGAGTATTCACGCTTTTTAGACGACCGTAGCTTCTCTTCTGGCTTTGAAGGCTCTATGGACTACGTGGCTAAGTTTCCTGGGAATCCCAAGCAGGAATTCACCGCTTCCTACCAACTAGATGGAAGTATCCAGGATCAGCGTCAGGTAATTCAACAGCAGGATGATATTGGGTCTGATTTGTCCTTGTTTCGGGATGAGGTTAACGTGAACGATGGGGACAACAGGGAACATACCATACAGCTAAACTATGCACATCCTTTTGGCGAGGTGTTGCTGTTGGAGGTAGGTGCCAAGGGTATTTTCAGAAACCTCACTTCCACCTATACCTATGACACCCTGAATCAGGAAACGAAGGAGTACGTAGAGAATCAAGACTTGTCTGACGTTTTGAATTATACCCAAAATGTGGAGGCAGGCTTTATTCAGACCAACTGGACGCTGTCCGAGAATTGGAGCATTCTGGCAGGTATTCGGTACGAGGCCACTCAGATAGGTGGTTCGTTTCGTGACCAGAGCGAAGAAGCGACCTTTGCCAATAATTATGACAACTGGTTGCCTAGTGTGACGGTAAGCCGGAAGCTGAATCGATTTACTAGCCTGAAGGCCAGTTATACCCAGCGAATCCAGCGTCCTAACCTCCGTTTCATCAACCCCTTCCAGAACACCGCTCAGCAGCGGAATATTTCCACTGGAAATCCTGATTTGGAAGCAGAGGTGACTGATCAGTATGAGTTGAGCTACAGCACCTTCATTAAGGGCTCCGCCATCAACGCTTCGGTGTTTTTCCGCCAAACGGATGACGTGATTACTAGTTACCTGGATCCTGAGACAGGGATCACCACCTTTGCCAATATTGGGGTGAACAACTCCATCGGAGCAAACTTCTTTGGCTCTACCACCCTGTGGGAAATCTTCACCATCCGGGGTAATGTGAATGCTTCTACCTTCAACGCCTCTGGCACTTTGAATGGCGAAGAGTTGAGCCGTCAGGCTATCATCTGGGGAGGTAACATGAGTGGTACTGTTAAGCTCCCCAAAGACTGGACTATCGAAGGCTTTGGTTTTTACCGGGCTCCTCGGCAGACAATACAAGGGTTTCAGCGGTCTTTCAGCCTGTTGAGTATCGGTATTCAGAAGCAGATTTGGGATAAGAAGGGAGCCATTGGCTTGCGGATTGTAGAACCATTTGTGGTCAACAAGCAATTTGGAGGAATCTCAGAAGGAGTGGGTTTCACCCAAGAAAATGTGATTCTGGTACCGTTCCAATCCTTCGGGCTTAGCTTCCGTTACAACTTCGGTAAGATTGGAGACCGGGTAAGGGGCCGTCGAAGCAGAATTAACAACGATGACGTGCAGGAAGGTGGAGATGGCCGCAGTGGCGGATTTGGTAGATAGTCCACTTCGTTTCGTACAGGAAGACATTTATCTCAAAAGGCTCCGATCGGAGCCTTTTTTATGCAATTTCTGAAGTAGTGAAAGGGTGAGCTTCCCAGTAGGCGCGGGCAATTCCGAGGGCCGCAGATCTGGATTTTACCACCTTGTAGGGAGAAGGGTTCTTGGTGAGTAAGAAGACCCCCTTCATCATAAGTTGAGCAATGGTGCTAGGTACCACGTAGATGTTAAGAGGAGTCTTTTGGCGTAACTCTTCGAAATTTTCCTTTATCCAATCCGCTTGCCTGATGCGAAGGGGAGAGGGGAGGAACTTTTTACTCCTCGTACCGTCTAGAATAACCACATTTTGCTTCTGGCGACTCATTAGGTCCTCCAACTCCTTCAGATGAGTCTCAAACTCTTCCAGAGTGGGTACCATTTCCTGATACTCAATGAGCATAATATTGGGTTCAGGAATGGATAGAAAAGCGAAAGTCATGCGGGTAACGAAAAAATAGACTCGAATACTTAATGCAAGATAATGTTAAGAAACTGAAAAGTTATTTTTGCCTAAAGATTAATTTCGTTTAAACCCTTGGAATGCCTTGTTTTTTCATCCAAAATGATGCCCCTATAAAAACAAAAGCCTCCGAAATCCTTGGATTGCGGAGGCTAAAAGTTCTCTAAAATTAGTCCTTACACCAGGCTGATTCCGAAGTAAAGATTCAGTACAGTCAGTATAAAAATAATGGCCAGCACAATAGGGGCCAAATAGCTCAGCGTTATGTTGAGATATTTGTCCAGGAAGCTTCCTTTGAAGCCCGGATTCCCTTCATGGATTTCATTCTGAAAGTTATGCCGTTTCCATTTATAGATCACGAAGATGGAAATTAGACAGCCACCGAGAGGAAGGAAAGTATCATTTGCTACGAAACTCACTAAATCAAGGAAGGCTACCCCTCCTTCTACACCAGGCAATACGTTCATACTACTCAGAGAAGCACTTGCTCCATAGGATAGCAAGGAAGGAACGCCAATGGCGAAGATTAAGCCGCCCACTAACCAGGCTGCGGTACTACGCTTCAGCTTCCATTCGTCAACCACATAAGCTACTGGCACTTCTAGGAGTGAAACAGTAGAAGTGAGGGCCGCAAAGGAGAGCAATAGGAAGAATACAGCACCAACGATAACACCCAGTACCGGACCGAGTGACTCGAAAACGCCTGGCAGGGTAACAAAGATCAGTCCGGGGCCACCGGATACGCTCGCCATATCTCCTTCCGATAGGTAGGCAACTAAGGGGAACATCATAAGCCCAGCAATGAAGGCAATACCCACATCAAACAGGGTAATGTATGCCGCTGAGGACACAATGTTATCCTTCTTACTCACGTAGCTACCGTAGGTGATCAATGCACCCATACCTAGTGATAAAGAGAAGAAAGCCTGGCCTAAAGCACTATAAACAACATCAAAAGTGATTTCGGAGAAATCTGGTACCAGATAGAAAGAGAGTCCTTCGCCAGCATGAGGAAGGGTGAATGCATAGAACATCAGCCCCAATATCATGATGATCAAGGCGGGCATAAGGATACGCGCAGCCTTCTCTATACCTCCAGAAATACCCCGGGAAACGATGAAGGCTGTGATGGTCATGAAGATAAGGCCGTAAAACCCAACCCGCTGCCAGTTGGCAGTGAAGGACCCGAACTGCTCCCCGATGCTGAAGTTCCCTTGGATCATTTCTAAGAAATACCCAAAAGCCCAGCCGGCTACTACGTTGTAAAAGGAGAGGATCAAGAAACCAGAGATGATACCCAATAGACCTACAATGGCAAATCCGCGTCCTTTCAATGCCTTAAATGCACCCACCGGGTTTTTGTTGGTGTTCCGGCCTATAGTGATTTCGGCTACCATTACGGGATAGCAAAGGATGAAACAAAAGCCGAGGTAGAGAATCAAGAAAGCGGCACCACCGCCGTCTGCTACTTCAAAAGGGAATTTCCAGATGTTACCCAGGCCTACCGCGGAACCGGCGGCGGCCAAAATGAAACCGAGCTTGTTGGAGAAGCCACCCCGCCCGGAGTTACTCGTCATCGCCATGGGTTAATGGTCTATTTGGTTTTTGGTTAAAGTTGCAATATGCTGGCCTAGCGTTAGATTTCCAAGATAGAATTTGGTTGGAGGGCTTCTTTTCGTGACATAAGTTGTACAAAACCAAGGTGGTTAATATCCGATAACCCGTAGAGTGTCCAGATTAAGACGGACCTCCAGCCAATCGCGCAACTGGGTCTGTTGAGTGGTACGTGAGGTCCGGCTCACACCCCGGTTCCAAGTAACCATCACCGTAGGAATGGTATCTGTATGGCCTTCCAGGTCCGTTTCGATGGCCCTGGCAAACCCAAACTTCTCCAGATTTGGGTAGGCTATTTGTAGTTCTCGCTGCACCTGATGAAACGGAATGCTATCACCCCGGTACCGGATGATTTCATCTTCCAGGATTCTTATCTGGGTGTCCTTGTCGGCTATCAGAGAATCTTTGGTAAGGAGTAGCTCTTCGTTCTTGCGGTAAATATCTTCTATGATCGCGTTCCGGGTTTCCATGCCTACCTGGGCAGAATAGCGTTCTATAGCTTTAGAGGCGTCCCCGGACTGGAATAGTTTGAGTTGAGCCTTTACCAGGCCATAGTCCTCTTTCATAGCCTGCACAAGCCTGGCTTCTTCACCCGCAGGTATGAACTCACCCATTAGGAAAACCTCAATCAGCGGCACGCTGTCATTGTAAATAATGGTGGATTGCACTACCTCACAGTCCACATAGTCGAACTCCTCAGAAATGAAGGTTTCGGCCCGGTTAAAAAAGAGTGATTCCTGAATTACCTGAAAGAAGAGAATGCCACTGGGTATGATCACAATCAGGACGAATAGATAGATGAACCGCTTGTATTTCCTTTGAGTACCTTCGGATACGTAGTCTACTATGGGAAACCGGAGATACCGAACAACCGCCCAGGTGCTCACACTAATGATAACACTGTTGAGTAGAAACAGATAGAAGGCCCCCAAAAAGAAAGACCAGTTAGCAGTAGCAATTCCGTACCCTGCGGTACACAAGGGGGGCATCAGGGCAGTGGCAATAGCTACCCCGGGTAACACATTGTTTTTCTCAGCTCGAGAACCTACAATGATCCCTGCTAGCCCACCGAAAAGAGCTACGGCCACATCCAACACCGTAGGTCGAGTACGAGCCAGCAGTTCGTCTTGAAGTTCCTTTAGGGGAGTGATCAGGAAATAGATGGTGGCAGTGGCTAGGGAGATGACCACCATGATGGCGAAGTTGTTCAGCGCCTTCGTGAGTAGTTTGAAGTCATTGGTGCCTACGGCAAGGCCAATACCCAGAATAGGGCCCATCAAGGGAGAAATAAGCATCGCCCCGATGATAACAGCCGTGGAGTTGGTATTGAGGCCAATAGAGGCAATGAAAATGGAGCAGATCAAAATCCAAACTCGCGGCCCCTGGAAGAAAATGTCCTTTCTTATCCCTGTGGTTGAGTCGGCGATATTGGTGCCTTCGTGGATGTTGAGCGTGTGATGCAAATAGGCTCTAATATTATCCAACGCTTGGCGGCCGGTTTGTCTACGTAGCCGATCAGAAGCAGAATCCTGTTCAGGTGTAGCCTCCTGTTTGGAGGGAAGGGAAGAGTCGTCTTGCATGGCGAAAAGTAACAACTTTTCGTAATAATACTAGGCCTTCCATTGTCTGGAAACTACCCGGAAATTATCTCTTGTGAAGGTACTTAAGATTGGCCCAACTATACGCCGTAGTGTAAGGCAGGTCGTCTTCACATTGAATCTGAAAGTCCAATGCCTCTATTAGCCAATCAAAGAATTGTGGGAATCTGGTTTCCCTAAGCCGGAATACCTTTTCGCCTGGGGGCAAGAAGGTAGGTTCGTAGTCATCCATACATACCGTCAGGGTATGATATTCGGCTAGAGCGAGCGACCACTCTAGTTGCCGCATCTGATCCTTATACTGTAGCCTCTGTGGGCCTTGTGGACCGCATAGGGTGATTAACCAAGGGGTATGTTGGCTAGTTGTAGACCGCAACAATGACAAAGCTGAGGGTATCCCTACCTCAGGGCCATCATAACCTCCGGTTTCTAAATTAGGAGAGTTCAGCCTGGGCAATCGCTGGGGCCAAAGGGCGGTGTTGGCACCTGCGCCATACGTGACAATGCCTACATCCAAAATACTGTTTAATCCTGCTCTTTTGGAGACCTGAGCGTAAAATGAATTGAGCCCTG
>JBCBHI010000150.1:0-8569 GCA_038525885.1 Bacteroidota bacterium | reverse complement strand
ACACTAGCTGGTCACCCGGGGCAACGTAGGTAGTGTGTGAAATAAGGCCTACTGACCCCTAATGAACTAGCCCCTTTACCCATACCAAGCCGGGCCTACGCCCACACAGTTCGGTAGGGTTTTCATCCCCTTCAGATTAAGTCTGGTTTTATTCCCTCTTATACTTTCGTAAGTACAGGAAAATACCGCTCATCCCATTGGGTTCGGAGTCTGCTACTCCTCCGCTGTATTCTCTAAGGTTACTCACACATAAGTCACTTAAGAGGGGAACACACTCGCGCAGCTATTACTTCCGAGAAGGAAACAGGTATGTTTCTACCCGGATGCAGTCTAATTATCTATTCTCAACTCTTTATTCTTTTTACGATGAACATTTCTCAACACACTCGTTTGGCTCTTATGGCCATTATTTTGTCTGTTTCTGCTTGCCAACCCTCTTTAGAAACTCCTGCCCGTACCTCGGTGGTGGAGATTCCCGTAGAGATTGACGTGGCGGGCGTGCTTAGGTCCGTCAAAAACGGGGAAGATGCCATGCACTACGTACACATGTATTCCGCTCGTGGCGAGGACGTTACGGGGGAAGACCTTATTTCACACACTACCTACGTTGCCCCGGGTGACCAGCTAGTGTGGACCGTTTCGGATCCCTCAGTCGCCATTATTGGGTTTGAGTACCAAGTTACTGACGGAACCGATCCGTTGGCAGGCTCACCAAGCCCTGCGGGCAATGGTGGCTGGGAGGCAGGTATTAGCACCCAGGCCCAAGACGGAGACGCTTTTAAGTATACCGTTTACTTTTCTATTGACGGTGAAGGGGAGTACTCTTGGGATCCGGTAGTACGGGTAGAAAAGGACAACGAGAAGACTAGTGATTATGGTGATTAATGCTAGCCTGAAATAAAAGTAGTGACTGAAGGGCTGCTCCAGGTGAAACTCCTGGGTGGCCCTTTGCTTCCATAGGGTTTCTACCTTCCTTTGTTATCTTGTGCATCCATCTATATGGATGGCAAGATCTAGAAGGTTTATCGTGTATTTGAAACCACTTTCTCAACGATTTTTCAAGCCGCAGTCTATAAAAGTGTTCTTTTGTACTGGCGGCTTTGTTTTTTTGACTGCCTTCCATGCCTTTGGGCTTACCGTGGGAAATGATTCTATTCAAGCTCAAATCGATGCCTTCCCAAAGGACAGTACTATCCTGGATACCCTATTTGTTCTGAGTGATAAGATATCTGATGACCTGATAAGGATTATTTATGCAGAAGCAGGAATAAAGTATTCTGAATTGTATGAGAAAGAAGATCAGAAATACTTGTTCTTGATTGAATATGGTCAAGCTCAAGATCGGTTAGGCAACCACAGTCAAGCATTAGAAACTTATCTAGAAGTAGGCAGGTATTATCGTGGAACTCAAGATTACGACGGTGAAGCCCTTGCATACAATTCCATAGGGAACATCTACTTACTACAAGATAACTTAATCCTCGCTCAAGAGTATTATTTGAAGTCTATTCAAGTGCGTATCAATCAATTGGATGGTACCATTTTCAATAACCGGAGCCTGGCGAGTGATTTTAATAATCTTGGGGAGGTTTACCGCCTTCGAAAGGAGTTTGATTCTGCTCTTATATGGTTTGATAGTTCAATGGTTGGTTACCGACATTTTGAGGACTTACTTGGCCTTGGGTATGCCCTAGGTAATCTTGGTTTAGTGTATGCTGAAAGAGGCGAGTTTGAGCTAGCCCATTCTTATATAGACAGTGCCACGGCTTACCTGGAACCGATGGGCGATTTCTACCCCATTGCGATCTATCATACCTACACGGCAGATATATACGAGCAGCTAGAGATGCCCGAGGAGGCTGAGCGGTACCTGCAGGAAAGCTTAGAAATTGCTACCCGGCTAGGCTTGAAACGGGAAATACGAGATGCTGCCAAAGGGCTTTCTGATTTTTACCGACGGCAGGAGTTGCTAAAGCAAGCCCTGGAATACCAAGACCTGTACTATATCTACAAAGACAGCCTCTATAATGCGGAGGTACTGAAGCAGAATGCTGAGGCCCGGGCAGATTTTGAAATTGGAATACGGGAGGAGAAGATAGAACGGCAGCGCAAGGTAGAATGGATTCTTGGTACCCTGGCCACTCTGTTGCTGGCCATTGTGGCTATCCTGATGGCCCTTCGGTACCGGGGACAGCGAGAGCGGGCCAATTTCCAAAACGAGTTGTTGCATTCAGAGCTGAAGGCCCTACGGGCACAGATCAACCCCCATTTTATATTCAACGCCTTGGCTAGCATTCAGCAGTATGTGCTGAAGCACGACCGACTGGAGGCCAATAGCTACCTAACCAAGTTCAGCCGCTTCATTCGGTTGGTACTTTACAATTCTGATAAGCTGGTATTGGGCCTGGAAGATGAGCTACAGGCACTCACTCAGTACCTGGATATAGAGCAGCTACGCTTAGGACATAAGTTCCATTATAAGGTAGAGGTGGAAGAGGACCTGGCACTGCATACTCTAGAGGTGCCTTCTATGTTGTTGCAAACTTTCGCGGAGAACTCCGTTTGGCACGGGCTTTCGCCCAAGGAAGGGGAAGGGATCATTCATATTCAGGTAGCCTCCATGGAAAATGGCTGGTATATCTCTCTGCGGGATAATGGTATCGGCCGTGAGGCCGCAAAAGCCCGCAACCCAAGACCCAACCACCAAAGTAAGGGGATGAAGCTAGTGGAAGATAAAGTGAAGCTCTTCAACCTCAGTAGGAAAGATACCGTGACCTACCGGGTAGAGGATTTGTATTCTGAAGAGGGAATAGCGGAAGGTACTCAAGTAGTAGTGGAAATTGTTCAGAACGCTTAATCGGTTTTCGACGAACTGTCTGGAATTTACGCCGAATAGTAGCTTTCAAACTCCCAAATAAAAGGCAGGGTGCGTATTCTTACGTAGAATAAATCTAACCCTAAATTTTATTTTTCATGGATCTAACGATATCCAACAATTCAGGCCAGAAGGCCTATTTCGTGCTATGGGGCTGTACTAACCTGGCCAATACCGAAGCCTTAAAAAGGTCTGCCCGCTGGTGTTATTACAAACTGAGTGGTACCACGGGCGATAATGTGACCGCTACCATCACAGATTTCCCCAATCCAGGCTCCGACGTGGGAGATTCGATCAACTGGGTGCCCAATTTGTATACCCTGGAGGCGGGTGAATCGTTCACGATCAAGGACGCTCCCTATTTGTATTCCGGCAATGCTACCTTTTCCTTTGGTGCGCCCCCAAAACTCTTTGCGCTGGTGCCTTCCTGGAGTGATATCACCACCAAAACCCTTTCGCCGTATTTCGGAAGTATGGGGATTCAGTCGCCTGGATTTATGCCTACGGATGCGGATGCAGATACAATCTTCGCCTCTTGCGAATTTACCTACCAACCAGAAGGCGTAAGTGATGCTGTATGGGCGGATACTACCAATGTGGATTACTTCTGCGTCCCTATTTCTATCACGGTAGACTATGGAGATAACCAGTCCGTTTCCACAGGAGATATGCAATCCGGTAAGGGCCGCGACGATGTATTCAATGCATTCACGGGCCTTAGTTCTGATGCTACCTACAGTGACTTTGCTAAGCTGGTACGTACCAGCGGGGGCAGCAATATTCGCATCTATGCGCCCGGTCATGGCATTACCAACGGTACCTTCCCCTCAGACTATTTTGATGCCTATATAGATGAGGTGTATAGCTACTATGACGGTTCTACGGATGCCAAGAAGTTGACCGTTACCGTTGAAGGGGCTTTTGCGGGTACCTATGTGGGCTGGGTAAATGACCAAGGTCAGTTCAATTTTGATGGCGTAGGCTCCTTTGCCAAACCCACCTCACAGCAAGCCTTTCTGTGTGCTGGTGGGCCTTTCCCGGAGGGGAATAGTAAATTAGCTGCGGTAGGAGCCCGGCTAGGTGCGGCCATCAACCGCCATGTGCTAGAGGCGCACAACCAACAGCCGTATTGCACTACCTCTGATTTCTACGCGAGTGCTCCCAACAACTACTACTCAAAGCTACTGCACGATAACCTGTCTAAGGTGTATGGCTTTGCTTACGACGATGTGTGTAGTGATAGTAGCTCTCCGCTATTGCATGTTACGGAGCCTACTTCGGTTACCATAGACCTGGCTTCTTGGACGGCCTCCTAACGGCCTAGAGGAACCCAGTGTAGAGAATTGGGCTGCCCAGACTATTGGGTGGCCCTTTTTCGTGCGCGCATTTAGTGCACAGCCACCGACTGGGCCTTGCGGGGCAAAGTGATTTTGAAAGTGGTGCCGGACCCCATCTCGCTTTCTACGGCAATGCTCCCTTTATTGGCCAGTACAAATTCTCGTACCAGGGGCAAACCCAGTCCGGTTCCTTTTTCACCTTCGGTGCCTTGCCCCACTTTGCGGCCATCTACGGAGAACACACTTTCTATTTGGGCTTGGGACATCCCCACCCCGGTGTCCTTCACTTGCAGGCATACCATTTCTCCATCTTCGCGGGCACAAATAGATATAGTGCCTCGCCGCTTGGTGAACTTGATGGCATTGCTCATCAGGTTTCGGAGCACCGTAAAGATGGTCTGTGGGTCGGCAAATACCGTAAGGTCATCGGGCACCTCGGTCTCTAGCTCAATTTCCTTGTTTTTGGTTTGGTACATGAAAATCCCCTGGATGTCCTTCATCTGATTCGACAGTGATATTTCCTCTGGACTCAAGGTCATCAAGCCTTGTTGCTGCATGGCCCAGTTTAGTAGGTTGTCAAGTAGCTGGGCTACATGTCGGCTATTGGTATCCAAGGCATTCACCAGCGGCGGTAGTTCGTCCATTTTGCCGCGGTTGAGGAGGTCCTTTAGCAAAAATGCCAGGCTGGTAAAGGAATGAATAGGGCCGCGCAGGTCATGCGAGATGATGCTAAAGAAGCGGTCCTTGGTGACCAGAAGTTCGTTTAAATGTTCCTTCTGGCTCAGCAGTTCTTCCGTGTATTCATTTACCTGGCGGTTAAGCTTGGTCATTTCGGCATAGGCCTGTTTTTTCTTGATGTAGGCACGGTATACCCACCCGGATGCTGCTCCTACCACAAGCAGCCCGATGATGAGAAGCCTGCCGCGGAAGCTCTCCCGTGCATAGTTAACTTCCAACTCTTGTTTTGCCCTAGTCAGAGAATCTAGCTCTTGTCGGTTCTGGTAGTCAGAAACGAGAAACGCGACTTTTCTACTCTGCTCCACACTGTTCAAGCTATCTTCTAACTGCCGGGCTTCTTCGCTGTACCGGTAGGCGGTAGAAAAATCGCCCTCGCCCTCTGCAATAGCAATCCCCACCTGTATCAGAGAAAGCATTAGGGGTAGCCGTCCGCTCTTTTCCACATATTGTGTGGCCTGTGGATACATCTCCTTGGCCTTTTCTACTTCACCACTGGCCAAGAGGGCCTTGGTAAGGGTAAAATATAGGGTAGAGGGGTCAGGAGAGTTGAGGGCCAGGGCCTCGTTGAGGAGGATAAACGCAGAATCATATTGTTCTACCTCAATAAAGTAGTTCGCGAAGGCGCTATTAATGACGGTTCGAAGCTCAGTGGTGGATGTACTGTTCAAAAACTTGCGCGCCGTATGGAAGGGTTCCAAGGCCTTCTCAGGAGTACCCAAGTCCATGTAGGAGGCCCCCACATTGCTGTAGGTTCTGGCGAGGCTTGCCGAATCGTTTAGCTGGGAGAAGGCCTCGATGCCCCGCATATAGCTTTCCACAGCTTTACCGTGTAGCTCCTGAGCATCGTAGGCGATACCAATGTTGACGGCGATAGCCCCCTGGGCGAATAGACTTCCCTTCACCAGAGCATAGCGTTCGCTCTGGTAGAGCACCTCCAGAGCTTTTTCATACTGACCAATGAGGGAGAGCTGCCCACCTAAGTTAGCCAAGGCTCTAATTTGCCAGGAGGTATCTTGCGAGATTTCGAAATAGTGCTGTGCCTTGAAAAAATCTAGCGCAGAGGCCTCTGACTGCCCCATTCTGAGTTTGGTGTTCGCTTGGTAGTAATACACCTCCCCTTGTACTTGAGAAAACTCCAATGCAGGAAGATACTGTATCACCGTGTTAGCCCAGTGAAGGACAGAATCGTACTCAGCTTGGCGAAAAAAGCGGGCAATATGGATTACATCCGTTCTGCCCAGCGCTTCGGTATCCTCGATGGTTTGGGCTAGTGACCGGGCTTGCGCACGGTAATTCTGATACTGGAGGGTATCTGGGCTGGTGGAAAGCTCGCTGAGTAGCTGGTGGTATAGCGCTAGCTTTTCCCGATCACTCGTTTCCTGCTGAAGCTGTTCTGCCAATGAATCCATAGGCGTTTGTGCCGAAGCTGTAGGGAAGAAGCCGATGCATAAGAGGCAAACCCCTACAGCAAAGACAATATCCAAGGTTTTCATGGTTGCGCTAGGGTTTTCTTTGATGGGACTGGGAGGATAAACACGCTTTGGCGGGGGTAGGGTGATGTTTTTTGTTCTTGAAGATTAAGCACACTTTGAAAGTAAGACTTATTCTAGGGTGCTATCAAAACTTATGTGCTTGGGACCTTAAGAAATGCTGGGACCAGATCATCTAAGACGACCTGTAAGTTTTAACTGATTTTACAAAAAGAAGATTGGTTTTGGAAGCATAATCTATCTGGTTTATTGGTTTTTGAAAAATTGATCCCGGAAGGGTTCTATTTCCCAGACACAGAGTGAAAGATTTGGAGGAGAATTGGGTTCTGGCTCAACACAAATTGGCAGCTGTCAGGATATTTTTTAGAGACCAGAAGAAAATGTGCATTTTTTTCGCTAAAAAATCTAATTGATTCTCCGGAAATGAAAATTGACGCTGGCCTTTAATAGGTGAAAGTTCACAGAAGTTGATTTGGCATTGCTAGCAATTGGCTCATTTTTTAGTACTAAAAATTTAAAAAGCCTTCATAATATTTTATTTAAAATATACTTATATATAGATCTTCGATTGCTCTACTTTTTAATTATCGTAATTCAGCGTTTAAAAATACCAAATTGGGGGACTATCATCTTTTTAGATCTCTTTGAATCTTTGATTTTATAAACCCACAAGGAAGTACAACCAGAAAATCAACCGAGATTCATTCATTGAATTTTATGAACTTCTGTGGGGAGTATTTACATCTAATCCTCACTGAATGCTACATACAGTATTGAGTATAGTAGTCGATGATCTGAATACGCATTTGTCAGACAAGTACAACCCTACCAATCGGGAGATTGTGGCTTTGAGAAATGCAGCCAAACAAGACTTCGATCAGCCAGTAGCCGTGTCGGATGCTCAGGTGTATGCTCACTTCTTAAGTCTGGAGAAGGACCATACCTATCGTAATGATTCGTCTGTTACAGAGATAAATAGCACCATTAGCGAATACTATAAGGCTCAGTTCAACGTTTACTTGCTTTTTGTTTTCAACTCAGAGCAGTACGCACAGTCGTTGATGTTTTTGTCGGATGTGGTAACCTATTATCAGGGAAAAAGATACCTGGAAAGAGACGAAAACGGAGAGGGAAATGTAACCATTTCGGATACCACTATTGCCAGTGATCCGGCCTTCAAATTAGAAATGATATACCACAATGTGAGTCTGGAAGACTCCTACAATATGTGGTCAAATTTAGGAAATAAGCAGCAGCCCTACGTCATATTCAAACTTCGTGTGGTTGAGTTTGACCCCGGTCCTCATACAGGAAGGAAGGCTTCTAAAATCAGTGATGTATCTCAAAATATATTAGATATAAACTCCAATTAAAACATACTTAATGTAGGAAGACTATGTCCATCAGTTATATGAATACCCCCGGCGTAAAAATTAAGGAAGTAGCTACACTTCCTCCATCAGTAGTGCAGGTGTCTACGGCTATCCCGGTGTTTTTGGGATATACCGTGCAAGGACCGCTCAACCAAGGCAAGCGGATCACTTCCTTGAAGGAATATGAGGATGAGTTTGGCGGTGCGTTCCAATACGAACCAGAAGTAACGGCAGGGGAAGCTTTGCCCGATTCGGTAGGGAAATTCTTCTTGTATGAGGCCATCCGGGCGTATTTTTTGAACGGTGGTGGCCCTTGCTACATTGTTTCGGTTGGAACAGCCGCCGCCGATAAAGACATTGAAATCGGAGATTTCAATAATGGTCTTGCTGAAGTAGCCAAGCACGATGAGCCTACCTTAGTGGTGTGCCCGGAAGCCATTGGATTGTCCACTGCAAATTATGGTACCCTAGCGGGTAAAATGTTAACCCTGTGTGCGGATATGCAGGATCGTTTTGCGCTGCTGGACTCGCCTTCGGACTTAGAGGATCTTACCAAGGATAGCGACTTGACTGCCTACCGCACAGCCTTAGGTACCAATGATCTTTCCTACGGTGCGGCTTACTACCCGCCTCTGTCTACCGTCATGACCTATTCCTTTGGTAGTGGCACCCAATATACTACGGGTACCCCTGCTCAAGCTAAGACGCTAGCGGCCTTGGCCACGGAGGGGGGAGCAGCCTATCAGGAGGCTCTGA
>JBCBHI010000149.1:0-8575 GCA_038525885.1 Bacteroidota bacterium | reverse complement strand
TCCAAAGGTCCTGTGTGGAGTAGGTAAGGTGTATCTCATCATGGGTATACGTGGCCACCGACAGCGTATGTACCTCCCCTGCCCTTTCCAGTTTCAGGTCCACTACTTCTGCTTGGGTGCGCAGCAAACCTATCCGGGCGTAGTCCCACTCCTTGGGTTCGTTAGACCCGGCATACAGATGCCTTTGCGCTGCAAACCTGGCTTCCGGGGTCTGTCCTTCAAACTCCAAAATCACATCCCCAACTTGGTAGCCTGCCAAGGCTGCCAAGTCTTGATTGTATACCTCCTCAATCACGATTTTGCCCTCCACCCGGGCATACCCAAAGGGAAGCTGTCGCTCACCAAAATAGGCCACCAAAACATCCGACGAAAAGGCGGTATGTGAGTCATTGAGGGAAACCGTCAACTCCCGCAGCAGCAGGTGAAATTCCAGTTCCGTACTGGCAGTCAGAAACCTCGGAATCATGGCGGGCAGCACCTCGGCCCACGGTCTTTCCATCAGGTATTTGTGGGGATAAAAGTACTCTACGGCTGTCCAAAACTTGATGAGTTGTAACAGGCGGAAGGGGGCTTCCGACCAGCGGCTGGCTTCATATCCGGGTTCGTGGGTAAAGGTCACCTGTTTCGCATAGCCAGGCTTAGCGTAATAAAATTTGCCATGAAACCGATTGGCCTCAATAAACCTCAGCTGGGTACGCAGGGCAGCCGAAAACCACCGCTCTTCCTGGGTCCAACTGAGATCAAAATTCTGCCCGAATACCTCCTGCTTGCTGGGCTCCGCACAACGCTTGCAGATAGGTATACGCCCTAGCATGGCGATTTCCTGGGTCAGGAAGGTAGAGAGATCTGAAGGCGTGCTTAGGTCTTTTTCTTGGGTAAGCCAGCGCAAAAGGGTCTCGTCCCAGGCTTGCCCACCATTGGCAACATTGGGGTGATAGTACTTGAGGAAACCCCACACCTTGGCCAGCGCATGTATCTGCTCCGTCTGCGACAGCTGAACAGCTTGGGCATGAACTGGGGTGGTTCCCAAGGTAGAGAGAAGTAAGAGGCTCGCTGATACCCACAAGGCCAATCTTTTGATACTAGTCATTGCTCCGCAAAGGTAGTTCGAAGTCTCTGGTTACCATGGAGAAAAGCAGCAAAGCAACAGGTGAGAACTGATATATTTCTATCCTTCAGGCCCATGGGAATCTCCCACTGTTGATACCGTCAAGGTCCCCCGGCCTAAAAGGAATAATTCACCGTAAGCGTGATATTGCGGCCCATCTCATCAGCAAAGTACCGGTACCGATTCATATAGTCGCGGTAGGTGGTATTGGCCGCATTTTGCACTTGCAAGATCACCTCCCAACCGGCACCCTCGGTGAACTTGTTTACGGCCACTCCGCCGTGAAGCAGCATGTACCCATCTGGCGGCAAGGCAAAATCATTTTCGGTCGCTACGCGAAACTGTTCGGCTACCCACACATGCTCGGCCCAAATCCTCCATTGCCAGTCTCCCTCCTCACCAGCTTGCCATTGCAGGCGGTTGAGCGTCCGGTCAGCGGGGATTAAGTACAGGAAGCCGTTGTTGGAAAGGTCCCGTGCTCGTACTACGGAGTACTGCCCAGACCACTGAAAACCGTAGGGCAATTGCACTTGCCCGCTGATGTCCCACCCCATAAACTGGGCATCCGTTTGGGTATATTCGAACAAAGGGAAAGCCCCCCGTATGGTCAGCACAGTTTCGCCAGAGGGGTTGAGGTAGATGTAATTATTGATCCGCTGATAATAGGCATCAATTTCCAGGCGGGCAATTTTCCCGGTCCAGCTAAAGGTATTGAGCCACTTGAAGGCGGCCTCCGGCTGGAGTGTGGTATCTCCCTGTTCCAGAGCTGCAGCACCGTGGTGCAGGCCCTCACTGTACAGCTCACTTACGTCTGGGGGTCGCCAGGCTGTAGCCAGTATAGAACGCAGGCTCATTTGCTCACTGAACTTATACAACCCTCCCACGGTAGCCGATACATTCTGAAAGAAGAAGGGCGAGTTAATGATCTCACCGCGTACCCGGCGCACCACGGTTTGGCCCTGCACATCATACCGGGCTCCTGCTTCTACTTCCCATCGGTCTTGTATGTATTGCTCCATAGCAAACACACTCCCACGTCCCAGTCGGTAAGCCGGAATCAAGGGCACCACGCCAGTTCCGGGTTCATTCCGGTTGGCTTTTACCATCCCCGTTATCCCCATGGTCCCTTTCCAACGTTCTCGCAAGGGGTGATGATAATGCACATCCAACGTATTGGTGAACAGGCTCATATCCATAGCCGGAATGCTATCTCGGCCGCCACGTCTTACATCAAATTCCTTCCGGGCATTGCGCTGAAAGCCATAGATAATATCCAGCCCACCCCAGTCTGCCATGGGCAGTTCTATATCTAGCTTCGCCAAACTATGGTTGATGGCCTGCTGGGGGTTTTGAATATCGTAAGTGAAGGGTTGCTGAAAGAAGGGAGTATCAGAGGCCAGCGCTGCTTGCAAATCAGTGAGGTTGCCTATGTGGGCACTGCGCAGGATACCGTTTCGCGAGCTGAAAAAGCTACCGAACAGTTCCGCCTTCCAGGAAGGCCGCACCAGCCCTATGGCTCCACTGGCATTGGCTTCTCGTACGCCTGTGTTGGCCAGACCGTAGTTGGGAGTATGAAAATCCCCAGCCCGCTTCATACTACCTTGCAATCGCCAGCCTAGTCCTTCAATCCTGGCACTTCCCCGTTCTAGTTGTGCGGCTACCGAGCCCATTCGGCCGTTGGTACTGCCGTTGAGGCTTAACTCCCCAGCCCAACCTTCCTCAGTGGGCAAGGCAGGCGGTTCTATCACCACCACTCCTCCTATGGCCTCGGCCCCATAGCGTACCGCAGGTGCCCCCTTCAGTACAGCCACACGTTCCGCTTGGAAGGGGTCAATCTCTGGGGCGTGTTCTGTACCCCACTGCTGGCCCTCTAGGCGTATGTCATTTTGGTAAATGAGAATGCTGTTGCTGTGCAGTCCATGGATCACCGGTTTGAATACGGTGGGGCCGCTTTGCAAGGACCGAACCCCGTTGATGCCCTCCAGCATTTTACCCAGCGCTTGGTTGCGGGTCTGCCGCATTACAGTGGCTTCTAGCCGGGTGGCCTGTTCCAGGGTATGTTCTTCTACCTGCTGCCCTACTACCTCTACTTCGCCCAATACTAAATCATCCCCGTGCATGCGGATTTCTAGCACGGTATCCTTAGCAAGAATGATGTCTTGATGAAATTCTACGTGTCCTACAAAATGGACTTCCAGGTGATACTTAACTCCGGGGCATAATCCTTCAAACAAAAAGGAGCCATCATCTTCGGTGGTAGTAACCATATCCGCCTCCCGAATAAACAAGGCAGCAAAGGGCAGTTTCTCCTCGTGATCTTCCTCATCTACTACTACCCCGGAAATCTGCAAGTTACACCCCGGTTGGGCTACTGCAAGTTGGATTCCGAACCACCAAACTGTGGAAAAGAAAACGGCCTTTGTGATTTTCATGTGCAACAGGGTTGCAAGTTACTATCCATTCATTTGCTTATCCAAGACCACTAAACAAAGAACGGCCCGCTATCAGCAGCTGCAGTCGGTGGCGTTAAGCATTTGCTTAGCTATGGATAAGGGCTCTACAGAATTTTACTTAGTCTTAACTGTCCTTTCATTCAATTCTTCTACCTTCATTTTAGATTTCAATAACTTAATCTACCATGAACAAGCGTAATCTATTAGTAGCAGTGGGCGTACTCTTCCTAGCTACTCAGGGCATGGCCCAGTATTTCATGCCTCCCATCACCGGATTGTCTACTACCGAGCCTGGCACCCTTACGGCTGCTGACGGTACTGTATATGAAAACTGTACCATTCGGGGCTTGGTAATGAGTGGCGCCCAGATCAACCGAGTAAACATCAGAACGGCCGATGGGCAAAAACTGAAATTCAAGGCCGAAGATGTAGCCTCTATGCAATACCCACCTAGTGAGCTTGCCAAATTTGATCAGGCTATGGAAGCTACCACAGGCTCGGTGCAATCCTTGTTCAACACAGATTTTGACGCCATTCTGGAGCGTGAAATGATTTACTACGAAGCCAATAACTCCCCACGCGGCCGTGGCAAAGTAGTATTGATGCAATTGGTAAACCCTGGCTTCGAAAGCAAAATCGCCGTCTTCAATGATCCTTGGGCAAGTGAAACCATGAGTGTAGGCATAGGCGGGGTTACCCTGGCCGGAGGACTAGAGAAATCCTACTACGTACGCAAGGGCGAAGAGATTATGAAGGTGCAAAAGAGGGGTTATGCCCAAACGTTTGCCAACCTGTTTGCTGATTGCGAAAGAATGATGGAAGAGTTCCCCAATCCACAGTGGAAAAACTTCGCCACCCACGTGTTTGCTTACGACCAGTGGTGTGAATAGTCCATCTCCTTTGCTCCTTTCAATTTGTGGGACTAAAGCATAAAACATGAGGCTTCCAGATTTTGGAAGCCTCATTTGTTTAGAAGTCGCTCCACTAACTCCTCCCCTCCTTACATAGTCTACTAACCAGAAGTCGGGATTAGATTTGGGCGTATCCCCAGCCGTCGCCCGCTATCGCGTGCTTTGGGCTTGGGTCGCGCTGTCGGCACTCGACCGGGGCGCGCAGCCGGCTGAAGCCAAGCACCCTGACGGGTGGCCATTTCGGGCTCAGACAAAGCCTCTATCGCTTACGCAAAAATCACAACTAAAGGAATACTAATGCTTTAATTATATCGCTTAACCTAAACTCAGATTACTAGTTCTTAGAGAAACAGCTCACTATTCGGGATCAAGTCGATAACCTACTAAACCTTATAGGTTTTGGAAACCTATAAGGTTTGGGTTTCTAGATGTACGAGCACCGTTAGGTACCTACGCGGCCCGACGTAGGTTGTCAGCAGCCGGCGTTCCGGTGACGGGCTCACTACCCTTAAACACCGAAAGCCGGACCTCGACAACGGTGAGGCCTACTGGTCCTTTAGAAAAGGTTCTCTATCCAGCACAGTTGAGTGCATAGACTTGTTTCCTAGGCTCACAAAGCAAACCATTTCCCCTCTCTTGGCTTTATGTTATCATGGAGGCCATCAAACATGTAATTCGGCAAATGATCTCGGCCACGGACCGTGAGGTGGAAGGCTTTCTACAAGATGCCGTAGTAAAAACCTTTTCTCCAAAGGAGATAATGGCCCATCCGGGAGTGGTGCCCAATGAAATTTTCTTCATCAACCGAGGGCTCTTGCGGGTGCTCATTATGGACCAACAGGGCACCGAACACACCATCCACTTTGCTCTGGAAAACCAGTTCATTGCGGACTACAGCAGCTTCATCAGACAAGAAGTTTCTGTACAAACTCTCCAGGCACTAGAGGAGGTAGAAGCGGTCGTTTTACCCCGTACAGCCCTCCAATGGGGCTACACCCACATGCAGGAGGGCCAGAAAATGGGTAGGTTGGTAGCAGAGTTCTACTTCATTTACCAAGACGAACGCATCAAGAACCTCTATGCCCGCACACCCAAGGAACGCTACGACACCATCAATCAGGTATTCCCCAACATCCATCAGCGGGTCCCTCAGCATATGATTGCTTCCTACCTGGGCATCACGCCCGTGCACCTCAGCCGACTTAAGAAGGCAGCTATTGCCGCAGAAAGCACCTAATGCCTACCCTAGGTAAGGCAAATAGCGGTGTCGAACCGTATCCTTTTTATGGACCTTCCAGACTCAGTCAGCGTTCCTCCTCCATAGGTATTTAAACCCTATCTGGGGGTAAATCCCAAAACCAAACCGGTCAAATTCTGCTTTTACCACGCCTTCCAAGGCCAGCTTGGGTTGTAACCAAAAGATACTACCCAACCCCGCCCCGTATTGGAAACTGGGCAGCCCACTGATCACCGGTTCGGTAAATCCGCCGTAGCCCCGTAGGCCTCCGTGTACATACACTAGGGGGCTCCAAGTACCTTCCACCAAGTAGTAAGTGGTGGAAGCTCCAATTCCTACTCTCCAATAGGCATCATCATAATCTCCCAATTCTATGTCCGTCACTCCGCCGGATAGTTCTCCTTCTACCAGGAGTTGAGGTGTGATAAAGTACCCTATCCTAGGGTCAATAGCTAGGGTATTCACCCTACTGTCCTGCCATGACCACTGAGCGTTTACAGATCCTCCCAGGGTGAAATCGCCCTTCGCAGGTTGAGCGTATAATCCATGCAGGCCTAGGAGCGCCATACAAATCGTAAAAATCGTTTTCATACGTTGAGAAAGTTTCGTTTTCAATTTTCACCAGATCTATTCCACAAAAACAACACACCAAATTGGGTGTTTAGGTGTTGACTGCCCCAGCTAGTGGGTATCAAGGGCCCTCTGCCCATATAGATCAGCTTGCCCTGCAGGGCCACCTTTGGGGCCAGCCAGTAGGCAACTCCCCCTCCTATCTGAGTCAAACTATTTTGGCGCGAGTACGAATTCTCTACCCCGTCCCGCAGTTGAAGAAAATCACTCCATTGGAGCTGTAAGGAGGCATAGGCAAAAGGTGTCCATCGGTTGGAACCAAAGTAATAGGAGACTTCCGCACCTACCGCCATGCCCCAGTTTTCGTTTCGGTTATTGTTTTCATAAAACCGGGTTTGAGCAGTAGACGCTCCTAGGGTTCCGCCAACTAGCCAGTGATCATTCAGAAATACACCTACCTGGGGGGCAATGGTGCCGCCAAATTTTTCAGTACCCACACTCCTTTCCCAGTCTCCATCATAGTAGCCTGAAATAGTACCTCCTACCGTGAAATCACCTTTCACCGGTTGGGCATATCCTACTACCGGAACGCCCAATAGAGCCCACAGGGCCCTAATTTTCCATGTGTTCATATTTGTTTGATTTAAAATGCTGGTTGGTTACATGTAACCTTCAGAATACCGCCCACGAAAACCATACCTATTGTTGGCGGTAGCCTAAGGTGGGACAGAACGAATTTATTAGGGACGAAAGGGAAAAAAGTAAAGCCGCATAGGCGGTAGGAGGCCATCCTCCTATAAAGCTTTTTCTAGGCTCCTACCCCTACTTTCTGACCGATCTAAACAAATGTTAACGTCCTAAGCGTAGGCAACCTCCGATGTTTGTAGGGTACTAATCGAGACCTATATGAGAGATTTCTTGATCACCCTACACAGTCGCAATGCGGAGCTATACTGGTTTGGCCTCATCATGCTGGTATTGGCCGGGATCATGGCCGTACTAAGCCGGGTCACTAGCATCGAGGTGATGGGTGTAAATGCCTGGCACAAGCCCATCAAGTTTGCGCTATCTACTACTGCCTACGCCTGGACCATGGGCTGGATCACCTTCTACTTACCGGGTACCTGGGGGCAACAGGCCTTCACCTGGGGCACCATAGTGTTATTGGGCTTTGAGGTGATATACATCGCCTTGCAAGCTGGCCGAGGCATGCTGTCGCATTACAACGTAAGCACCCCAGCCTATGCGGGTCTATATGCAGCCATGGCCCTGGCCGCTACTGCCGTCACCGTCTGGACCGCCTACGTGGGGGTGTTATTTTTCCGGGGAGACTTCCCGGGCCTACCCGAAGCCTATCTGTGGGGCATCCGGATAGGCATCATCCTGTTTGTAGCCTTTTCGCTAGAAGGGTTTGTGATGGGCTCCCGGCTCAGCCATACCATTGGCGGTCCTGATGGCAATCACGGCATCGCGTTTTTAGGCTGGAGCCTGAAATACGGTGACCCTCGGGTGGCCCACTTTGTAGGCATGCATGCCTTGCAAGTACTCCCGCTCCTGGGCTTTTACCTCTTCCCCAATAATCCCAAAATAATCCTTACCCTGGGCATCGTGTATGGTTTAGTAGCCATATGGGTGCTGGTGATTGCCTTGCAGGGAAAACCTTTGGTTAAACTTCAAAACTCCGCAACCCATGCCCTTATCAAATAAAGATCAACGTCGGCTACGTGAGCAGTACGGTTCCTATGCCCTTATTACCGGAGCCACTTCGGGCATCGGAAAGGAAATAGCCCAGCAACTGGCCGCTGCGGGCCTAAACCTTATCATCCAAGGCCGCAACCAGGAAGTACTAGAGGAAATGCAGGTGGAGCTATCCACACAGTATACCATAGAGGTAAAAACGGTCGCGGCCGACCTTTCGCACCCCGAAGGGGTTGAGGAGGTGATAAAGGCAACGCGCAATTTGCCCTTAGGCATGTTGGTAGCCTCCGCGGGCTTTGGCACCTCCGGCACCTTTCTAGAAAACTCAGTGCATGCCGAGCAAAACATGATGCGGGTAAATATGGAAGCGCTCATGCTGCTAACACACCACTACGGGCAGCTATTTGCTCAGCAAAAGCGTGGTGGCATCATCCTGATGAGTTCGCTGGTGGCTTTCCAGGGAACACCCTATGCAGCCAACTACGCCGCTACCAAAGCCTATGTACAAGGCCTGGCCGAAGGGCTGCATGTGGAACTGAAACCTCACGGGGTAGATGTATTAGCCGCAGCCACTGGCTACGGGGCCAGGGGCTGCGGC
>JBCBHI010000148.1:0-8578 GCA_038525885.1 Bacteroidota bacterium | reverse complement strand
ATACTGGAGGATTTTGAGGGCCACGGCGCCCATAAAATTCATGATACGGCCGATAGGTCCGGCAAAGAGGCCATACACCTTCTGGAATAGCCCGGGCAGGTTCACTACGTCTTGTGGAGTGAGACTGTTCCATAGCTCGATGACCTGCTAGACCCCATCGGTGTCTTTCAGCGGATTTTCACCATCTTCCAAGAGCCCGTCAGCCGCATCGTCACCTTTGCGGTGAACGTAGGCACCAAGGTGCTGGAATTCATCTTTCAGGGCTTCCTTTTCCTGGCTGGCCCCTTAGGCCAAAAGGTATTTGAAGTCATCCAGAAAGCCGGGAAGACCATCAAGAAGATCTACAAAGACCCCATTCAGTTTATCAAGAACCTACTGGCAGCCGCCAAAAAGGGAGTGGAGCAGTTCGTAGCCAATATCCTCACCCACCTGCAGCGCATTATACTCAACTGGCTATTTGGCGAGATGGCCGATGAGATTCAAATCCCCGAGCGGTTTGACCTGATGGGCATCCTGGATTTGGCCATGCAAGTGCTGGGCCTCACCTACCAGAATTTCCGTGGACGCCTGGCAGACCGCATTGGTGAGGAAAACGTGGCCCGGCTGGAAGGCGCTTTCGAGTTCATAAAGATCTTAGTCACTCAGGGCATTGCCGCTGCTTGGGAGAAAATCCTGGAATATGGCACCAACATCATCAACGGAATCATCGATGGGGTAAAAAACATGGTGATCACCAAGATTGTGGAGATCGGTGCCCAGAAACTCGCCATGATGCTAGCGGGGCCATACGGGGCCATTGTGGAGGCCGTCATCACTACCTACCGCTTCATTGCCACCTTGATTGAGCGCATCAACCAAATTGCCGACTTCGTGAAATCCATCGTGGACTCCGTGGCGGAGATTGCTGATGGCAAAATCCAGGCGGCGGCCGACTACGTAGAACGCATGATCGTGAAGGGCTTCACCATGTTCATTAGCTTCCTGGCTGGAGTAGTAGGTCTGGGCAGCATTCCCAGGCAAGTGAAGGGCGTCATCGAGGCCATCCGTCGTCCCATCAACCAAGCCATGGACGCCGTCATCGGTTGGGTAGTGCGAGCAGGCCAGGCTCTGATGGGCCAGGGCGGCCAACAAGAGGGGCAGAACGATGACACCGACTATAGCCAGGCCACACCCGAACAGAAGAAAGCCGCCGCCAAAAATGAGCTGGAGGCTTTCATCTCTCGCGGCGGTGTTACCGGAGCTCAAATTTTAGCCAAATTCCCCGAGATCAAAGCCAAGTACCACCTCTCTGACATCCGACTGGACTTTGGCCCGGAACAAGGCTTGCTCATCAACTATTTTGCCTCGCCCGCCGGAGACCCTACGGCCATCGGCGATGGGGGCGATGGTAGCTCTGCGCCCCCAGCAGCTCCGCCTCCTCCGTCCGTTACCGTGACGGGCGACAATCACGATTCGCCCAAAACACCCTACCAAGCGATAGTAGATGCCTACGGAGCTGGCAATGTGAACCGCTCGAAATTCCGAAGTACGCGCGCTACCTATGACCGGGCCCGGCACATCAAGATGGAACTGGTAGGCGGCGGTGTGCGCGGTAATCGGGGGCCTAACCAGGGCATAGCCAACAGCATGGGATATGACGAACACATGGTGCGGCACGGGCGCAACCCTATGGACTTCCAGGGGGGACACCTCATCGGGCACCATGTATCCGGTGCACATTCGGACGAGGCCCGCAACCTGGCCCCACAGGCCAGTGCCTTCAACTACACCACCTACAACCACCTGTTTGAGAAGGTGATGCGCAGTACGGGCCAAGACCCCACCCGGGCTAGCCACGTAGAAGTCTCCGTCAACCTATCCTATGCCTCCACCAACGTCTCGCTCTCCCACGCAGACCTGGTTACCAACGGCATTTTGCACAGCAGTACCCCAGCCAACCCAGCCTCGGTAAACCTACCCAAGCGGATACCCCAGCTATGGAACGCGCGTCTGACGAGCAAAGACGGCAAACCGCTGCCCGACCGGGAAATTGCCGAAACCCGGCGAACCGCAGCGGCGGGCAATGTGGTGGACAACGTAGCCGAATTCAATAACCTGCAGATTGACGTGACCAACCGCAGCGAACGGTACAAGCACTTCAAGGTCCTAATCAACCAGGGCGGCAATGTGAATGCTGATGGGTCCATTTCCGCGGGAGGGGGTAGTGTATTGGAAGTTACAGGCCAGCAGCAAGACTAGATGAGTACCACTACCACCACCGAAACCAAAAGCCGGGTCAACCGGAGAGCCTTCAGTGCCGAAGCCGAGGCAACCCACACCCAACGCTCCGAACCCCGGTCCGTCGCCTATGGAGTCCAGGCCAAACTAAAGATCGGGCAGCCCAACGACCGCTTCGAGCGCGAAGCCGATGCCACCGCCGACCGCATCCTCAGCGCACCCGCTCCTACCCAGACGGGAGCCCCTCCCTCAGAGACCTCCTCCCTCTCGGCCATACACCAATCTACCATTGTCCCTTCGTCCTCCGAAGCTTCAGCGAAGGGGGGATTGTCCCTCGCCGTCGGACGCGACCCCGGTCGTACCTCGTACCTTGACATACAGGCAGATTTCGAATCCAACGAAGCCGAAACCGTACAGCCCAAACTCTATGGTGAAACCTCCTCGTCCCTTGTCGTCGTGCGCGACCCCGGTCGTACCTCGTCCCTAGTTCAGGCCTCTGCTAACGGCGAACTTTCTACCACTGATAGCTTCGACAGCCAACTAGCGAGCCATAGCGACTCGGGCAGTCCCCTACCCAGCGGCCTGCAAGGCCAGATGGAAAGCGGCATGGGTGCCGACCTGAGTGGGGTGCGGGTGCACACCGATAGCCAAGCCGTACAAATGAGCCAGGATATCGGTGCCAAGGCATTTACCCACGGCTCGGACATTTACTTTAACCAAGGCCAGTACCAACCGCAGACCTCGGAGGGCCAGCACCTGATTGCCCACGAGACCACCCACACCGTGCAGCAAGGGGCTAGCCCCGTGCAGCGAGAAGCTGATCCTACCGCCTCCGCTCCGGGCGAGACTCCGATCAGCCTGTCGTTTGAGGATACCGCCGCTCCTCCACCCACTGCGGAGGACATTTTGCAAGCCGAAGAAGCCGGAAAGGTAGACACCGGGGTTCCGGCCGAGGGTGAAGCCGCCGCTCCTCCTCCGGCCCCTACACCTACCGATGCAGGACCTGCAGCCGGGCCACCCGCAGGAGAAGGACCTCAAGGCCCTGCCGAACCCGTACCCGAAGAGGCCGCCGAAGCGGAGCCCAAAGCCGAAAAACAGCCCGTGGCTGCCGGCAACCCTGAGGACTCCGCCCAGGCACACATGAACGCCCCCGCCACCCAGCTCGCCCAACAGCAGGCGGGCATTGCGGCCGATGTCACCGCTGGGATGCAGGGTCAGCGGCAGGCCACCCAGGCCAAGATGCCGCCCCTAAAGGCCGACAATACCGGTAAACCGGAAGACCTGGAAGCGGAACAGGAAGGCCTGCTGCCCGAAGGAAAAGCTGCCCCCATCACCGATGGGGTGACCGGGCAAGAACCCCCACCGGCCCAAAAAGGAGCCCACCGAAATCTGGGACCTGCACCCGATGTGGAGAAGAACAACCACGTGCTCAACAAGCAGAAGATTGCCGCCTTCCTGAGCTGGTTCAAAAGCAACTTCTTCAGCTTCTCCTCCACCATCAAAACCAAAGACCCCAACGTAAACACCAGCGCCGGGGAACGGCCTAAGGTGCCCCAAAAAGGCAAGGCCGATCCCCAGCGGGCCGATACGCAGAAGAAGGATTCGGACGCACAAGTAGATAAGCAAACTACCGAAGCCAAAGATGCTATCGAGGCCAACCCCGGCCAGGAGAACATCCAGCCACAGGACGTGACCGAGGAGAAGCCCATGAACATCAGCCAGGAGGTAGCCGAACTCAGCGCCGAACGCAATCAGGAGATGGAGGACTTCCTGGCGCTGGGCCTACCGCCCGATGTACAGGCCGTCACCGACCAAGACATGCAGCCCCTGCTAGACAAAAGTCTGGCCCAACCCCGCGCGGATGTAGCCGCTGCGGCAAAAAAACGCGACGATGATACCCAAACTGAGATCACCAAGGCCAACGAAGAAACGGCCAAGCTGAACGAAGAGGCCGCCCGCCAGCAAAAAGAAACGGTGGAGCAGAATCGCGTCTCGGTGGCCGAAACCCAGCGCAAAGGGAAGGAAGACGCGGACGGCCTGATGGCCGACTTTGACACCCAAGCCTCCGAGAAGCAGCGCCAGGCCAAGGAGGACATAGACAAAGAGGTGAAGGATCGCGAGAAGGAAGCCGACGATGAGCTAAAGAAGGGCGAGAAGAAGGCCACCGACAAGAAGAAGGCGGAGGAAGATAAGGCAGCCGCCAAGAAGCGGCAGATGGAAAAGGAGAGCAAAAACAAAAGCTGGTGGGAGCGCGCCGCCGACGCGGTGAAAAGTGCCGTCTCGGCCATTACCAGTGCCATCAGCAGCATCTTCAAAGCCCTGCGCGAAGCCGTTACGGCCATCATCGATGCGGCCAAAGACCTGGCCCTCAAGGCTATAGAGGCTGCCCGCAAGTTTGCCATTGCCGCCCTGGATGCCCTGGGCTCGGTGCTCAAAGGCTTGGTGGATACCTTCCTGGGCACCCTCTTCCCCGAGCTGGCCAAGAAGATCAACGAGGCCATCGACGCCACCGTCAACAAAGCCAAAAAGGCCGTGAATGCCATTGCCGATGGCCTCAAAAAAGGCGTGGAAGCCCTGGCCGAAGCCGCCAAAGCAGCCGTAAATAAAGTCCTGGAGGTTTTCGAGACCGCCCTCACCGCTGCCGTGCAAATCGCCGGTGCCCTCGTCACCGGAGACTACGCCGAGGCCCTCAAAGTCGCCATCAAGTCGGCCTGCAAGATCGCGGGGATACCCACCAAGCCCGTTTTCGATTTTATCAACAAGGCCGGAGATACCATCAATACCATACTGAAAGATCCGGGCAAGTTTGCCACCAACCTGGGCAACGCCGTGGGTGGCGGAGTGAAACTGTTCCGAAAGAACATCAAAAAGCACCTGCTCAACGGGCTGATTGGTTGGCTCACCGGAGCCATGAGCGGCGTACCCATCCAGCTGCCCACCAAGTGGGACGTGCCCGGCATCGTATTTATTGGCCTCCAGCTCCTAGGAGCCACTTTCGATAATGTGAGGGCCAAGGTAGTGAAGAAGCTGGGCCCCAAAGGAGAGATGATTGTGAATGTGCTGGAAAAGAGCGCGGGCATTCTCCAAAAAGTCTTACGGGCACGCAGTGTGCAGCCTGTACTGGCCGAGCAGGAAAAGGCCGTGAAAGGGCTCAAGGAGCAAATCATGAGCAAAATTCAGGGCACGGTGATCCTGGAAGTAGTGAAGGCAGGCGTCAAGTGGCTGCTGGGTTTGCTCAATCCTGCCAGTGCCATCGTCAAAGCCGTGAAAATGGTCTTCGACGTCACCATGTTCCTCATCGATAACAAAGACCGCATCATCACCTTTGTGCAGTCCATCTTCAATACCCTGGGCCCAATCGCCCAAGGCAAACTAGGCAAAGCCTCCAAAGCCGTAGAAGAGGCCATGGGCCGCTCCGTGCCTCTGATCCTGGGCATGCTAGGCGCCGTGGCCAGCGTAGGAGGCATTGGCAACTCCATCGCCAAAGCCATCAAATCCCTCACGGCCCCCATCCAAAAGGCCATAGAAATGGTGGTAAAGAAGCTCGTAGACTTCGCCAAAAAGGCCTTCAAGAAAGGAAAAGCGGGGTTGAAGAAAATTGGTAAAATGTTACTTGGAGCAAAGGCATTTTTCAAAAAAAGAGAACCACTTAAACTGGGTAAAAAAGGGCATCATTTATATGATGAAAAAGGGAAATTAAAACTAGCATCCAATACGGGAATGGATCCAACAAAAACTTTTGAATTTGTCAATCAAATCCATCCCAAATTAAATGACGATGAAGCTCTAAAAAATAAAGTCCAAACATTTTTAAAATCTTATGCAGGAACTGCAATCGCAACTGAAGTATATACACAGGCAAATACGGCCTTAGGAACTTCTGCAAACATTCAAGAATCCCTTCGCCTGTACCGAGAGCTCCAAAAATTGGAAAGAACCTGGAAATCAACTGCTCGGAGTAATATGCGAAATGACAACACAAAAAAACCTTCCGGAGAATTGCCCTCCACTCATACCGAGGTAACCCTGGGTAGAACAACATACCACGTTAGAAAAGATGAAAAAGCAGCATTTGTTCTAGCCTCTGAAATCATTAGTAATTCTATGCCAAAAACCATTAAGCAATTAATGGGATCTTTAGCGAATTTAGTTTATCAAGAGAACTATGTACCAAATACAATTTTAAAATTGGGTGGATTCCAAGATTTCCAAGACAGAATGTGGGAGGGTTCAATTGCATCAGGCAAAAAAATAGCTAGTCCTTTAACGATTAAGGGTGCAAATGGATCTGCTCCCAAGGGAAGTGTTACTAGTAGTGGGCCATACAAAAATTTATATACGCGTACGTCCCAATGGAATGCAGGGCATTTAGTAAGCCAATCATACCATGGCCCAGGAGACAAAAATAATTTGATCCCTATGACTACTGAATTGAACAACGAATTCAGAAGAGAGGTTGAAACTCGGGTAAAAGACCACCTAACCATGGTATCAAATCCTGCAAACCTATCCGTGCCTGTTTACCATTTTGAAGTTAATATTTCCTCAAACAAAGCTTCTAGAAGTACACTAATCACACCCGGCTTGCAAACTTCAGAACCTGATCTGTATGGATTGTACCTTATGGAAGAAAATTACATTCCTCAATCCATCTCAGCAATCCTAAAACCCATGGCTCCTAAGCCAACAAATCCTAAAGAATTTGAAATTCATCCTGAGTATGCGAGTAGAAATCTAGTCCCTTCAACAAGTTTCCAAAATAATTTACCGACCTCAGTTGTATCAGCTCCAAAGTCTGATCGTATTCTAAAAAAAATGCATAATAGATGGAAAAATACAACTGGAACTGCTGAGATTTATAACGAGAAATGGGCAACAATGTACCGTTATCTATTCGGCGGTTCAATAGATTCAAATAGCAAATTGGTAAAAGACGTAAAAAAGGAGTTTGAACCCCAAATGACTAAATGGTTTCTCGATTACCATACAGGTAGAAAAGGGTCAGTTGGTGGAGCGTTTGTAAAAATGCTAAACCTAGGTTCATACAAAGAGGATAAGAAAAAGGTATTTGAAGGAAGTCAAACCGATTACCAGAACATAATTAAGCAACATAAAAGACAGTTTGAGACTCTTAGGAATAAATATGGAGCATATTATTCGGTTGAACATGTTAGAGATGAATCGAGTGGTCGAGGGCATCCTACAAGGATATATAGAGTTGATCTTACCTCAACTGGGAATGAGCTTTACCAAAGGGCAAAAACCTTAATTGGACCAAGTAATTTTAAGAACATTAGTGATGCTGGTGGCATTTACACCGGAGGTGATGTTTCCGGATCTATTTCGGCTGATAGCAAAGAAATCCTGAAGTGGATGGATGCTAACATCAAAATCAACAATCATTCCATGACCATAAGCTCTATTTTTGAGCAAACACAAAGTTTTTTCAAAGAAAGATTTGATAAAACCATTTACAGACAAGCATACTCAAATTTTGTATTAAAATATGAAGAACTAAAAATCAAAAAAGTTTCTCCACAGATTGTATTTTCAAAACCTGCAGATATTTTAAATTATCCTACAATAAAGTCATACTTCAACGACAAGGTCAGAGCTTCTTTTGGAGGGCATGAATTCAAAACAAGAGAAAACGCATACTCCAAGTTTTTAGAAAGGTCAATATCTTTCAATGGGGCCTCTAAAATTTTCGAAATATTGTTCAATGAACTTGTTGCTGCAGGAATAATTATTGAAGGTTCTGATTCAGGAACTTATAAGTTAGCCAACTAGGTCGAAAGTAGGGTTTTCCCACTCACCCAGGAACTTTGTTCCAAGGAGCGAATGGGCCTCTCCGCAACCCTGCAAGGGTCCCCTTGCCCGTAGCTAACTGAATCCAGATTCGCTTAATCTCCGCATTAGCCAACTGCATGGGCGACCCTAGCAGGTAGAGGGCAGGATGGGTAATGGCAAGGAGACGGAGTAGGTTCACCCCTACCCTATGAGTGCGGAGCACTTCGAATGAAATTATACCCAGACCCGGAACAGCTCAGGACCCTCCACGGCTGCGGCTCTGCGCAACGCCATTCATTTCATCCAGAACTTTTTCACCCCACTGCCCGGCCAGGAAAAAAGACAGAATTTTCCTTACGCCGTGCTCATTCTTCTACCCGAAAATCCCTAAATTATGAACAAGTATTAAGACTAAACCCTACCCATTTTTTTGTCTGCACCTACCGCCACCGAAAGCAAGAGCCGGGTCAACCGGAGAGCCTTCAGCGCTGAAGCCGAGGCTAGCCACGCTCACCGCTCCCAACCCCGCTCTGTAGCAGAAGGGGTGCAAGCCAATCTTGAGTTTGGCTTG
>JBCBHI010000147.1:0-8605 GCA_038525885.1 Bacteroidota bacterium | reverse complement strand
ACCCTTTCAGGGTTAGCCCGCCCAGTAGGTGAGCTCAAGCAGAGGTTCTATCCCTCACGCGAAAAACCAACTCGCTCATAGCCAAGGCGTTGCCTTAGGCTCCTTGTCCTAAACTCAAATTTGGAGGTTGTTCTGCTGCCTGGGTAGTTCCCGGTAGGGAACGAAAAACTGTAACCCCGTGAGGTAACTCCGGGGTTAGATGAACACTCCCAAATCAAAGCCCTCGGAGAGGGCGGTACTTCTCGGATTTCGCTCAAAGGATGCTCCACTGCTCAGGTTGTTGGTGAAGGCATCAACGGCCTTAAACACCAACAACGGCGAGGGCCTCAACGTGGAGAAAACGGGTCCGACCGGGTCGCGTCCGACCGCTTTCTTCACAACGCAGATAGCGACCTATGCGGCCCAGTCAGACCCGTGTTAGCCACATACCGCGTCCTCTCTAAAATCCGGCGTGGGACAGCTTCAAACCTACGCGGCACAGTCGTCTCACGAAGGTGACACCGGAAGAAAATCAATGAGCGCAGCGCGCTATTTCTGAAATTTAAACTTGGTCTGCGAGCTACGGTAAGTGGGAACATGACCGAGGCTCTTCGTCGAGCAAATCATTTTACAAAAACCATTTTTGTAGGTCGGGTGATTTAGTCGCGGTAGCGACGATGGATTTGTAGCATCGGCTTTCAAGCCGGTGAATCAAGAGGTGTTATTTTTCAGTGCCGTAGGCACGGCGGAGTATGAAAGCGTTCAAGTCAGTGTAGTGCGAAAACCAACCATGGCAAGCTAAATTGCTACAAAGGCAATGAGGTTAGCAGACACTACCGAGGTCCTTCGCTACCGCTCAGGATGACCCTGGGATTTGGGTAGTTTTAAGTTGTTTTAGGAACTAAAGCCAGTCGCGGTAGCGACGATGGATTTGTAGCATCGGCTTTCAAGCCGGTGTATCAGGAGGTGTTCCTTTTCAGTGCTGTAGGCACGGCGGATCATGAAGGCAGCTTAGCCAGAGTGCTGCGAAAACCAACTACAATAGTGGCAAGTTGAATTTCCCCAAGGGGATAGGGTTAGCAGGCACTACCTAGGTCCTTCGCTACCGCTCAGGATGACTGGAGTGGGGAAGGGTGATTGTCATCTCGTCGGGGTGCGTAGTCTGCGCTAAAACACCCACCACGGCGACTGGCAAGCCTAGCCAGCTAACTATGGAAGGTACATAAACGAGCAGGGGTAGGATGGGTCTGAAGACCGATCCTACCCCTTACCCTGAGGTACAGTTGTCCAAGTGGCAGAGGCCTATTTTAGGGCCAGCAGGCGGTCAGCTTCGGTTTTGAGGATGGTGTCCCAACCGAACTCAGCCTTGGCTTGGGCCAGGTAGTCTGCCCGTTGGGCAGCGGTGAGGCTGAGGGCCTCTACCGCCATCTGGTACAAATTGATGCCCTCTTTAGCTTTACTTTCTACATCCACGCCCTTCTGCTTCAGCATGTAGGTGACCGCCGCCCCGGTACCGTACCAGATGCCCCAGGCAAAATATCCGCGTACCCCGTCCTTGGAATCGATGGCCCTCACCTCTACCTCCTCAAAGGAAGTATCAAAGGTGGCAAAGAGGTCTTTGGCCACCATATACTCCACATATTTGGCGGTGCCCTCGCCTAGCTCTTGGTTATTGGCCATATTTTTCACGAGTTGGTCCGCCGTAGGATCCAGCTCTATAGACCGGCTGCGGATGGCTACATACATGGACAAATATTTGTCAATGGCAGCCAGGTCTGCCTCGCCGGGCATTTTCTTGGCTATCTCCACTTCCATCAGCTGCAGCGGCAGCAGATCCCGCGTGATGGGATAGTTCTTTTCGTCCTGCATAGAATTCTCAGGGTAAGCCCACGTGTTTTGGAAGGCGTGGAATACCTCATGCACGGCTAGCTCAATACTGCTGGTACCTCTACGCTCTACTTCGCCTTGGTTATAGACCTGGACATAATATGCACCATCGTTGATAGGATAGTCATAGTCATAAAATCCATTGCCTCGCTTGAGTTTCCGGTTAGCGGCTTTCATCTCCGCATCAAACCGGTACACATTAAGGCCTTGGGCGTTCTCCTCGGGTATCCGGGTGGCCCCTGGCACTTCGTTTACGGGATTCACCAAAAAGCCACGCTGGGGGGTTGCGTTCTCGGTCTCGCGAGCTAAGTAATACTGGGGAAAGGAGCTAAACTCATAACCTCGCCAAACCTTGGCGGTATTGCTAAAGGCATAATCGATCTGGGAGAACAGAGTTCTATCGGTTTCCTCTACCTCGTTGGACGAAGGCTCGGGGGTAGGGTCGCAACTTGTACCGATGGCTATGAGCGAACCGGCCAGAATCCACGTATGTAGGCTGTTGTTTTTCATGCTATTACCAAGTTAAAAAGGGTGGTGGCTGGGTTATCAGTAGAGGCTATGGCCGGCCCACTAGATGCTCTTGCTGCTTGCTCCCAGAACCGTGTTGTGTTCGTTTGCAAATGATACATCCCCCGCTTGGTCTTACCCTAATAATTATTTTGGCAACAGGGAAATGAAGCAAATCAGAATTGGTACAGAAATCACAGAGAGCTTATGAAACCCACCTTTTCCTTGTACTTTATTAGGATATGGCGGACGGAAAAAATCTTAAACCAATGTGTTTTGAGGAAGAGGAAAGGGAATCCAACCTTTGGGTGGGTACCAACCAAAAAAGGTTGGGCAACAGCCGTGAGGCAATTACCCAACCTGAAGAAAACGAATGGCTAGGGCAAAGGTCTACTCCCGCACTATGTAGAGGCTACTGCTGAGGGAGCGGTCCGTTTGCAACTGCACGGTATAGATACCGCTACTGAGCCCGGCTGGGATTTCTACTTGGTTTTCGCCTGGGTGTAGGCTAAGTTTCTGCTCATAGACCAGCTTTCCGTTTAGGTCCACCACACTTAGCTGGGCCTCACCTTGGGCCTCTGCCGAAATCATGAGCGTGGACACCTGACCAACGGTTTGTGGGTTGGGGCTCAGGCTCCAATACTCTGGCATGATGGGCTTAGCACTATTTACTGCCTGACTGCCAGGAGTTCCACCTTTAGACTGGAGAGGCAATACAAGCTCAATATCATCGGTGTCAAAATTAATAATTCCGTGAACCGTGGACTGCAACCGGAGGGTGTACTCACCGGGCTGAATGCCCGTAACAGAGATAATAGTGGACCCCGTATTGGGTATCTCATATCCCCACTTGCGGGACCCCATTTGCCATAGCCCAATTTCTAAATCCTCTACCAGATTGTGTTCCCAAGTCACCAAGTATTCGTCCCCTAGTACCAAAACATCTTCTTCGTCCGGACGAAGGATTTCAATAAAGGCATCGGGAGCAGGATTGACGGTATGCACCCAAAACTCATCACTGACATCAAATAGGCTTGGCTCATCTACGGAGGAAATTATAAAATAGTAATCAATATCTACTGGGAGATGGTCCGGCACCAAATAGGTAAAGGAGCCATTATTTGCCGTGCCTTTGGTGAGGGTATCCATCGGAGTGCCTCCTTTGAACAGTACAATCTCTACCAAGCCCGGCAGATTATCGGACCACTTTACGTCCTTAAGAACACCCTTTTTCCATACGTCGTCGGCCAAGGGTCGAATAAGGTCAAGAAAATGCCCGGTATTGGGAGGGCATTCGATGGAAAATTCTGGGCTCCAATCGAATACATTGGAGTCATATACGTCTTCTATCCGAATACGATAATCATTGGCAGGTGTAAGATCCCCAGGTACAAAAAAATTGAAGTGCCCGTCAGAGGGCGTGTTGGGCGAGACCTCCAATACGAAATTCGGTCCCTGGTACAATTGAATATGAACCGGCCCCGTAAGGTTATCACTCCAATTAATAGGATAGATCCGTTCCTTATACCAAATAGTATCCTCAGTGGGGTCGGTGACAGTAATGGACCCTGGGTAATAGACGATCGAACAGACATCACTGTAGTCGGAAACGGAAGGATTTTCAATCGAAGTTATTTTAACTCGATATGAATGACCGTCCGGCAAGTCGCGGGGAATAAAATAGCTAAACAAGCTATCATTTTTGGTACTACTAGCAATGACCTCAACCAAGCTGTTCCCGTTGTACAATTCAATTCTGACATTCCCTCCTATATTACTTTTCCAGATGATGGAACGCACTTCTCCTTTCACCCAGCCACACCCTCCAAATCCAGAGCTGTTGGGGGTTAGAATATGGATAGACGGGGTACTCCCGAAACCGAAGGAATTGGATTGGGCATGACTATTATATGCTAATAGCAACACTAAACTAAATACCGAGTATTTCTTGAAAACCTTAATCATAAATGCGCTGTGTTTTAATTATTAAAAAGTTGATACTATACTGGTTTGACTACTGAGGGTAGATGACTTCAAAAATGAATACTCCAATAGCCTGGGCGCCAATGAGATCTACCCTAATAGTAGAAAAGGCTGTAAATGACTTCTGAAAGGGCTTTTCATCCACATTTTGAATAAGCTGGCAGATTGATTTATTAATTCCTCACGATCCGATAGGATTAGCTTTATCTATTCATCAATCAGCTTAGACCTAGACTTTAATGAATTCATATTCAATAATCACGAGTAATTGCTACATCAGAAATTAGGCAATAGGAACCCTGTTCGTGAGATTTCCGCTCACGAAGAATATTGAAGAACCCCTGTGCGAGTCCTCTGTAATGCTAGAATGTCACTTTGCGGGCAATCCCCTTTTACTCGCTAGTTGCTAGCGCCCGCATGCGGTTGTTTCGCTTGTTGTGTTCTACCTCAGCCAGGCCCAGGTGCTCCATCAAGGGTGGGATGTACATCCCAAACCGACCGCGAAAGCCTTTCTTCAGGCCGTACCACCCTCCTACGGGGTTATCGGCTGCCCGCCCCCAGTGCTCCACGGTGCCTTCGGCAGTTTGGGCTTTTTCGTCCTTGCTGCCCAGGAGCATCCAGTCTCCGTGGTCTAGCAGCATGGCGTGCAGGTCGGCCAGGCAGCGGATATCATAGTGGAGCACGGTGGTTTTCACGGTGCAAACCAAAACGTCCTGCCCTCCTTTTTCCTCTACATGCATGGTATACTCTGAGGTATGCGGTGGGGTCTTGAGCACCAAGGGCTGGTCCTTGGTGCCAATGGTTTCGCGATAGTTCATGGGCTTTACTTTGAGCTGGATTCTGCGGTTTGTTTTAAGTCATGAGCAAAGGCCTCAAAGGAGGCATCGAAGGGGGGAATCTTGCTGGCAAACAGAGGGAACAGGGGGCCTCCGATGGTCTCGGTCATGCTAAACAGGGTGAGGTCGCCCTCGCGAGTGAGCGAGTAGGTACGCGCCCCCATGGCATCGCCCCACACCATGCGCTCCTGAGGCACCACTTCTTTCACCTTCAACTTGAAGGTGCGCTTGGCGTCCAGGGTGCTTTTCAGCTTGAGTTTTTCGCCCACTTTGGCCTGCCCTTCCAGGCTGATGATGGTTGAGTTCCAGGTGGGATAGTCCGCTAGCTGGGTGAGCAATTGCCAAACCTTCTGCGCGGGAGCTTGTATGTGCTGTTGCACCGAAGTGGTGCGGCTAAAGGTTTTCTTCTGGGTACTGGCTTTGCCTAATGGGGTCATGTTGTGTGCTTGCAAAAGGTGAAATACAGGTAAGCAAGTACCACAAATGCCCGGACTCCATTTTTAACATTTGTTAAAAACTCGGAGGCTTTTCCATGACACCAGGTTTACCTTTTCCTGGTGCCATAGAGGCCCTTTTGGCGGTTAGCTACAGTCCTTGAGCTGCTTGCCCGCGCGTATCCGCGATAGCGTAACCTGGGACACCTGCAGCATCGAGGCGATATCTTTGAGGGGCGCCACCTGAATAAACCGGGGGAAGGCGTATTCGATGTATTGGTAGTTGCTGGTAGCATCGTTGGCTAGCAAATTCACAAACACATCAATAAGCGTGATGTGGACGTGCTCGGTAAGGAATACCCCAAACTGGGCCCAGGCATTGGATTGGGCGTATAGGGTTTTCAGTTGGTGCCGGGATATCCGGTATACGGTAGTGTCCTCATAGAATTGCAGGCTGAACTGGGAAGGGTCCTCATGCACAAAGCTTTTGTATTCTGTGATGAGCGTTTTCTCGGGCTTCATCCAGAGGGTTTGCTCCTTGCCCTCGTGGTCATAATAGTAGCAGCGGGTAATGGAGCTTTCGGCGATGAAAAGGTATTTGCAGGTGTCACCGTTCTTTAGGATTTCATCTTTGGCTTGGTAGGTCTTCTTTTCAAAAAAGGGCAGACCCAGGTTCAATTCTTCCTCCGTGAAGGCGGGGTTAAACTTGGTCAGTTCTGCTTTTAAAAAATCAGTATCCATAGGGGTATGTTTTGGGGGCTGATAATATGGCACACAACAGGTGAAAATAAACCTAATTCGGATAAGGTGAAATACGAAATACCATGACCTGGCTCATACTTTTTTCGTGCTCACCCATGCTATCTTGTCCGTGGATATCTCCAAACCCACTCTAGCCATGGCACGCCCTACTACTAAGGCCCAACTGCTGGTCTCCTCTGCAGAGAATTACCAAAAGCTGCTGGGCTACATCGATGGCCTGGATGCGGCTACGCAAACGGCGGATTTCCCACCGGGCACGTTGAACCGGAACATCCGTGACGTGCTGGCACATCTGCACCACTGGCATTTGTTGTTTTTGCGGTGGTATGAGGAGGGCATGGCCGGACAAAAGCCCGCTATGCCTGCGCCAGGTTATACCTGGAAGACCTTGCCAGAACTCAACCGATGGATTCAGGCAGAGTATGCTCCGCTTACTTTGGCAGAAGCCCGCAGCCGCTGTGACGAAAGTCATGCCCGGTTATACGCCATCATTGAGCAACACTCTGACGAGGAGCTTTTTACCAAAAAACGATACGCCTGGACGGGCAGCACCAGCCTGGGGGCCTATTTGGTTTCGGCCAACAGCAGCCATTACGACTGGGCCATCAAACTGATCAAGAAGCAGCTAAAAGCGGCCCAAACTCAGGCGGCTTAGCAACCCATACACTGGAAAAAAGGCCATGCGGTGGGCGAAAAATCCTTTCTCCAAAACCAGTACCTTGGCCACCATCCACCAACCCTACACCTATGAAAGTCCTACTCGTTTCTGTTGGTACGCGCGGGGATATGGAACCCTTCCTCGCCATCGGGGAGTTGCTCAAAGCCCAGGGGCACGAGGTCACCTGTGCTTTCCCAGAGCAGTTCCAAAACCTGGCGGAGCAGTCCGGTCTGGCCTTCGCCAGCCTGGGCAAGAAGTTCATTGAGCTACTGACCAGCGAGGCCGGCCAAGCCGCCATGGGCGGGGCCACCGGCTGGAAAAAGGCGAAAGGCATGCTCCAATTGATATTCCGCCAAAAGGAGGCCAATCAGGAGCTATTGTTTCGCCAGCGCGACCACCATGAAGCGACCGACCCGGAAATAGTGCTGTACAGCGGAAAAGCGGTCTACCCGCCGCTGTGGAAGCTGAAAACAGGAAAGAAGACGATCTTCATCAATCCTGTCCCGTACATGCACTATTCCCAAGGGCATGCCCATATGGCTTTCAATGGCAACTATGGGGCCTTCCTCAACCGACTCACCTTTGCCCTGACTGACTTTGGTTTGGCAGCCAATATACTGATGAGCCAGAAATGGCTTCGGTGGAAACCGCGGTACTCGCGCCGCCAGATCTTACAAGAGATCCGCCAAACGCCGTGCATCTACACCGTATCCCCCACGCTGCACCCACAGCCCGCTGACTGGCCCGGCCATGTGAAGGTGCTCGGCCACCGCGAACGCAGCCTGCCTAGCGAATGGGAACCGGATGAGGCCCTGAGGGCCTTTATAGCCCGCCACCCCAAGATCCTGTTTGTCACCTTCGGGAGCATGGCCAATGCCAACCCCCAAAAGAACACCCAGGTATTGCTAGACCTCCTGCAACACCACCAGATTCCTGCCATCATCAATACCGCCGATGGGGGTGGCTTGAGGCCCCCGGCAGGGTTTCAGTCCCAGCTTGTGCACTTTGTCCGGCGCATTCCCTACGACTGGGTCTTTCCCCAAATGCACGCCGTCATCCACCACGGCGGGTCCGGGACTACCCATATGGCCGTGAAGTGCGGTTGCGCCTCCATGGCGATTCCACATATTCTGGATCAGTTTGCCTGGAACGACATCCAAGCCACTCTGGGCGTAGGGCCAAAGGGCATCAAGATCAACAAGCTAAGCCTCCGCACGCTTGAGCCGCGATTGCTGGACTTGTGGAACAACCCGGCTTACAAGCAGCGGGCAGAGCAAGCCGCCAAGCAGATGGCGCAGGAGGACTTCACGGCGGAATTGCTCCGGGTAATTGCTCCCGAAACATAAATACCTTAGGGTTTCGAAAGGACGGATCATTCTTAAAACCTGGGGGCTACCTCTGCTGGGTGGTTAAAATGGGACCACAAAGTGACCAAAGAAGGCACTGAGTCCACAGAGAGTTTTAATAAAATACTTTGAGAATCTCGTATGTTGAGAGCGAATCAAGAACAGTGGATATTCATGGATTGAATGAAGCTGTCAGGAGGGAGAATGATAGCA
>JBCBHI010000146.1:0-8659 GCA_038525885.1 Bacteroidota bacterium | reverse complement strand
TGGCCCAATACCCGGATACCACCCAGGTACGGCTGCTCAACCAATTGTTCGAAAAGTACTATCCTAACCGGCCCGACAGGGCCCTGGGGTTCGCCATACTTGCCCGCGACATTGCCGAGTCCGTTAGCTATGAGTTGGGCATTGCCAACTCCCTCAATAACATAGGCGTGGTCAACAAAAACCGGGGGTCCTATGACAAAGCACTGGAGGGCTATCTGGAAGCCCTCAGGATTTTCCGCGACTACGAGGATGTACGTGGCGAAGCCAAAACCCTCAGCAACATTGGCAACATCTACAGCAGCCTGGAAGACATGGAAAAGGCCCTCACCTTCTTCCAGCGGGCAGATACCCTATTCTCCCAACTACACGATACCACCCGGCTCATAGGCCTGTACAACAACCTGGGCAACGTATTCTTCATCCAGGGCAACCAGGAGGCCTCCTTGGACTACTATTACCGTGGGCTGGAGCTCTACAATGCCATGGAGGGCATGATCGGAGGCGAGACCCCCTTCAACCCCTACACTAACATTGGCCAGGTCTACTTTGCCCGGGCCAACTATGACAGTGCCCTCTACTACTACCGGCGCAGCCTGCTCATAGAGCGTAGCCAAAACCGCCTGGATGGCGAAGCCCTCGCCCTCACCAACATTGGCATTGTGTACCGTACCGTAGGCAACCTGGAGAAGTCCTTGGAGTTCCATAATCTGGCTCTGGAGATTGTGCCACAGCTAGAGGACAAACGTGCTTTGATTCAAGTATACCGTGGGCTGGTAGATGCCCATTTCGCACAGGGCGATATGTTCCTTACCTACTTCTATCTCAACCAGGAGAGCCGTATCAAGGACAGCCTCTATCAGGAAGAAGCGGACCGCATCCTAGCCAACATAGAGCTCAACCGGCTACTAGACCAGCAGGAAGCCAAGATTGAGCTGCTGCAAGCAGAGAACGACCTCAAGGACCTCCGCATCAAATTCAATCAGACCACCACCATCCTTTTGATATTGGTCATCTTCTCCTCCCTGGGCGTGGTGGCCCTGTTCTACCTTCGCTATCGGCAAAAGGCCCGGGCCTCCAATACTCTTAGCCAGCAGAACCGACAGATCCAGGAGCAGAACCAGCTCATAGAGCAGAAAAACAAAAGCATCATGGAGGGCATGGAGTACGCCAAGAGCTTACAAGATGCCGTGGTGCACAAGCCCATCGAGAGCGACCACTTCAACGAGGCCTTCGTCTTTCACCGGCCCAAGGACATCGTCAGTGGCGATTTCTATTTCTTCTCCAAAGCCGGCGAATACGAAATTCTGGCCGTAGCCGACTGTACCGGTCACGGTGTAGCGGGTTCCTTTATGACCGTGATCGGCAATGCCCTGCTCAACCAAATTGTCCTCGAATACGGAGTCACCGACCCCTCCAGGATTTTGAGGCAGCTGGACTACCAGCTCATCACCATGCTACAGCTAAAGTCTAGCGAGCTAGGCGAACGGGGTATGGACATCAGCATTTGTCGGATCGATCCTCGCAACCGCGAAATCACCTTTTCCGGTGCCAAACGCCCCCTTTTTTACTTCCAAAACGGCACCCCCAAACTGCTCAAAAGTAGTCGCTACTCCATCGGTGACGCCCAAACCAACAAGGAGTTCATGAACCACACCGTCCCCTACCGGGCAGGCGATACCTTTTACCTCTATTCCGACGGTTTTACCGACCAGTTTGGTTCCAAAACGGACAAGAAATACATGCACCGTCGGTTCCGGGAGTTCCTGGGCACCCTGCAAACCCTGGATCTGAATCAGCAACTCAAGCATATGGGTCAGGAAATCGATGACTGGCAAGGCAAATATCAAGAGCAGACCGACGACATGTTAGTCGTTGGTTTCCGGTTCTAAATCGCCCTAAAATCAGGCCCTAACAGGCTTTATTTCTTCCCCCACCCACTTTTCGACCAATGATATACGATTTGGCCAATTTTTTGCATTATTTAGTTAGCCAACAAAATCATTCCATGCGTACCCTATTCCGATTCTTATTGTGTCTGGGTTTATTTGCCCTCATTCAGCATTCACCAGTCTCGGCCCAAACCTTCTTCGAGACCACCTTTACCTCCAAAAGCATCACCTACACTGGGCTGCTTATCTACTACGATGACAATGACATGACCATGCGGGTAAAGTATACCCGCGGTGCCAAAGGCTACACCGTGTCAGAATTTCACCTGAAAGGAGAAACCTTCACCTTCAAAGACGGCCGGCAAGGCCTGCTGCTAGACGGGCAGGAAGGTAAACGGGTATACCCGGATGTTGAGCCCGGTTTTATGGCCTTCAACTTCGTGCAGGTATACAACCGCCAGGGCGAGCGCGAAGGAGTCTATTTCCTCAGCGACCGGGAGTTCAACCATGTAGGCCTCAGCCTGGCCGACATGCATGAGGTATACGAGTGGAAAGAGGTAGACCCTACCGAGACCTTCACCCCGGAATATGTTTTCAACTTCTACGACAAAGAAGAGGAACTCTACAACGTGCTGCTTTCCCTCAATCCTTCCAACCATCTGGGGGGGTCGGGAACTACCGCCAGCACTACCGAGCAGCCCAACCTGCCTACGGACGACAAGTGGTCGGTTATTGTAAGCAAAGGAACCGGATTTGGCGAAGAGATTATCAAGAACGACCACCAATGGCCAGAAGCTTGGGTAAAACAAAAAACCGAGCAGGGCTACCGCATCACCAAGGCCACCTACGGAGCCCAAAACTACGTAGTGGTTATGGCCAAGCGTACCGGCATGGACCGCCAGGTACATCGCTCCTCGGCCAACTGGCCTGCGGACTGGATCAACCAGCAGCGCTCCCGCGGCCTTCAAATCTCAGAAGTAGTACATGGCAATGGCAAGTGGTCCGTAGTCATGTCCTCCGGCACCGGGTTTTCCGCCCAAAAGGTATTCCAGACCGCCCACTTCCCCTTACGCGAGGTATCCCAAAACAAGGTAAAAGGATACTACATCACCTCCATGACCTACAGTGGCGACACCTGGGGTGTGGTGATGTCACAAGGCCCCGATTACCCCAGTCAGATCTGGAAAGTGGAAGATGAATTTCCCGGGGCTTGGATCGAGAGCAAATGGAGCCAGGGCTATGCCGTTACCGACATCATGTACGGGGACAACGAGTGGGTAGCCATCATGAGCAAGGGCACCCCCTACACTCAGGAGTTTTTGGCCGAATCAGCCTTCCCGCGCGAATATCTGGAAGGCCAATGGGACCTGGGCTACCGCGTTACGGACTTCGTATACAGCGGCGACGGCGGTATGTACAGCGCCAGCCTGGAGCCCTCCCCCACCCCCGTCAACTACGAGGGCGATCCTACCCTGCACCTCATCATGGTAGCCAACACGCGCGTATCAGACATTGGTGCCAGCTGTACCAACGACAAGGAGAAGGTGGTTCGGGAATTGGAAAACATCAGCGAGGCCATCGGCATCCCCGTTAAGCAACACCTCATCATAGACGACAACTACGGCAAGTCACAGGTCATCAGCACCATCAACGACCTCAAAACCGGGCCCAACGACATCATTCTGTTCATCTATACCGGGCACGGTTTCCGGTTCGAAGATCAAGACTCCGAGTACCCCATGATCGACCTTACCTACAGCCAATACCAGCGGGTAGAAGAAAATACCAGCATGAGCCTGGAGGAAATTCACCAGCGGCTGATCAGGAAAGGGGCTCGCCTCACCATGGTATTGGGAGACTGCTGCAACTCCAGCATAGGCCGCACCAGCCGTAGCGGAGCCGCCTCGCTGGCTTCACGTACCAACGAGCGTAGCCGGTTAGACCGCCTGCGCAAGCTCTTTATGGAAACCCAGGGCAACATACTGGCTGCAGCGGCCAAACCCAACGAGACCGCCTGTGGCAATGCCCAAACAGGCGGCTATTTCATCAATAGCTTCTTTGGTGCCTTGCACAAAGAAACCAGTTACCTGTACGAAGAGGAGCCTAGCTGGCGAGCCGTACTGGATCGCACTATGGAAAGCGCCACCTACAAAACCGATCGTCTTTCCGGTTGCACCCCTCAGCACGGTATTTACAAAATGAAATAATGCGATCCTCAGCACCCCACCGGTACCTACTCCTCGCAGTAGCGGTGGGGTTCTTATGCCTGGGCGCCTACCAGCCCCCCAGGCAAGAGGACCGGGTCATCCTGTACCTGTGCGGTTCGCAAGCCATTCCGCCCTACGAACAGCACCCCACCCTGCGGTACCTACACGACTACCCCCTTACTGACCGCCTGCCCCTCAACCCACGTCAGCAAGACTCCCTTTGGGGCCTGATTCATTCCGGCGAGTACTTTATAGAAGGCCTATCCAAGTCCTGCCGCTTCGAACCCGTCTGGGCTCTAGAATGCTCCAACTTCGGCAAACCCAGCATGCAAATCTTACTGAGTGCTTCCCCTTGCAGCAAAGCCCTGCTCATCACCCCCGACCAGGAATCCTGGGTAGTGGTGCCCCCCGATAGCCCGCTAGAAAAGTTCATCAAGCAGTGCGGAGGGTGATAAAAAAGGTTCGTTTTTGGATGAAATGAATAGCAAAGTGCAGAGCCGCTTCACCGCATGCTTACCGAGAGCCCGGTACCCGAGTTTAAATTTCATATACAGCGCTTGCAGCGCTCATAGAATGGGTAGTAACCTCGTCTTACGAATCCCGCCAGGCTGCACCGCAGGTGTAGCGGCGGTTCGTAAGACGACTTAAAAGGGGCATACCAAGCATCCCGAAGGAAACCCGTCAGTACTGCCCCCCCTCAGTAAGTTGTCACCTCACAATCTTCAATTGATCCACGTAGGTGCCATCCGTACTAACGAGGAACAAAACCATCATCCGTTCATCAATTCCCGTCAGCTCTACCGACAGATCCTCTCGCCGGATATTCCCTTGCTTCACCGTGCGGCCATCCAACGTGAGCAGCTGATAATCAAAAGATGCCAGATGCTCCGGCAAGTCAGTAAGCGACCTCAGCTCCAGAACCTCATGCTGCACCGTGGCCCGAAACATGCCGCCTCCCCCCAGACCACCACCGCATCCGGGTGCATTGGTATTGCCATAGAGCGTTTCCCAACCACTGTACCCACAGTTATTATAGTTGGCCCGCACCTTGAAGGTAAGGTTCCCGGAACCGGTGTTCACAAAAACAGTAGGTAGGCCATTGCTACTTTGCAGGGTAGCTCCCGCAATAGACCATTGGTATACTGTAGACGGGTAAGGGAGATTGTGGGGGTCGTCTACCTCCAGTTCCAAAACCGTATTGGGGCAAGTCTGCCCGTTATCCCAATCCAGGCTCAGTACATTGATACCATCAGGCACCTGAGACGCTGGCGGAGCCACATTCACAGCCAAAGTCGTGTAGCAAGCAATCCCCTCTACCTCATAGTTCACCTGAACCACACCCCCACTGGGAAAACACCCAGTCGGCCGTACCGTAAGCGTCCTCTTGTCCTTAGACAATGCCACTTGGCTAACCTCATTGGGGATGTTCCACTGGATATTTTTGTACGTATCATTCCCCGCGAGTTGATACACCGTAGTGCCCGATATAGTAGCAGGCCCCGCTATCTCGGCCGAACAGGGACCAGCAATAGAACCCGTGAGGTAGAAATAGCGGTAGATCTGAGCCATCGGGAGGGGTTCATCCTTGTCTTGGGTAGCCCCCGGCCAGCTGTCCTTAAACTGATAGTTGGCACCCTCCTTACCATAGATAAATACCGCATGGAACGTAGGCGGGTCACCCACACCAGGTCCGTCCCCGTCATAGTTCTGAATGTACGCCACCACCCCATTGCCAGCATTGAGCTGGGCTATGATATCATCCTCAGTAGTGGCAGCATCGACTGCATTCGTCTGCACGTAGCCACTGCCCGCACCCGTTTCATAGATAAACTTTCTGCCGCCAAAACTGCTAATGATGAAATCACGATTGGGGCTTTCCACCTCGTTGCAATTACCGCCAGCTTCCAGGCTGTAGGACCCCGTGGTAAGCCCCGTGCAGCCAGCTTGCCATTTTGCCAAGCCTGCGAGTCCATTCTCATCCGGATTGGGCAGCCCCGCCTCCGTGGCTGGTCGGTACAAGGCTTCATCCCGCAAAATCCCATTCGTACGCGCCTGATTCATCACCTTCTCAAACATAATGGTGCCTGAGGGGCCATCAGAGCCCAGCACCTCATGGCTATACAGATTCCATTCGTAGAAGTCCGTAGACACCGGCCATCCCGCCTGGATAGCCTTAGACTCCAAAGCTGCCACCGCCGCAAAAATGAAGCAGGGCCCCTGCAATAATTGGTCGTTTACCGGATCTGAGTGGGCCACCGTTTGACCAAAAGAGCTACCAGCAATCAGCCAGAGCCCTATTCCCAACAGTAAGAATCGTTTCATGGGTATTCGTGCTTTTTGGTTTACCCATACAAGATAACCCACAGTCGGCAAACCCTGCACATACCCCCTAGAACCCCTCCCCTATCTTCCCTTGTCCCTTGTACCTTGCCCCTCGGCAATCGTCATTCGTCAATCCCACCTTGTCCCTCTTCCCTCCCAACCTCAAAAGCGGTGCTCACGGACTGCTACCCCCTGCCCTACGCTCAGCCGTAAGACCGCGAGACTTCTCCATTCGTCATTCGTCAATCCTACCTCCTCTCATCAGCCAATTTCCTCCGGCTCTTCTGTATTCTGACTTCTGTTTTCTGTATTCTATTACTTCCTTCTATCTTCTCACTTCTGAATTCTCGCTTCTCCTCCCTATTTTCGCCCCCAGTTACAATCAAGCGTATCGTAAGCACCATCATGGGAAAAATCATAAGCGGCATTCAGCAAATGGGCATTGGAGTGCCCAACGTACACGAGGCCTTTGCCTGGTACCGCAAGCACTTCGGGGTAGACATCAAAATCCTGGACGACGACGGCTCTGCCGAACTGATGCTGCCCTATACCAATCACCAACCCCATGAGCGGCACGCTATTCTGGCCGTGAGCCAGCGCGGAGGTGGTGGCTTTGAGATTTGGCAATACAAAAGCCGCACGCCCCAACCCGCAGACTTCCAGTGGCAGCTGGGCGATAAGGGCATCAACCTCACCAAGATCAAATCAGACGACGTGGAAGGTGCCTACGCTTTTATGCAAAGCAAAGGCGTAAAGCTGCTCAGTGAAGTAACCACCAACCCTGGCGGAGGCAAGCACTTCTTCATGGAGGACCCCTACGGCAACGTGTTTGAGGTAGTGCACGCCAACGAGTTTTTTGCCAAAGGCCCCTTTACTACGGCTGGCACCTACGGAGCCATCATGGGCTCTACGGACATCGAGAAAAGCCGCACCTTGTATTCGGATATCCTAGGCTATGACCAGGTAATCTACGACGAGACAGGCACCTTTGAAGACCTAAAAGGCCTGCCAGGTGGCGAGGGTAAATTCCGCCGCGTACTGCTGGCCCACAACCAGCCACGCAAAGGGGCCTTTGCCCCCATGCTGGGTACCAGCCAGATTGAGCTCATCCAAGCCCTGGACCGCGAACCGCGCAGCATCTTTGAGGGCCGCCTATGGGGCGACCTAGGCCTTATCCACCTCTGCTTCGACATCCAAGGGCGCAAGGAGCTGGAAGCGGAGTGCAAAAGCAAGGGCTTCCCCTTTACCGTAGACAGCAGCGAAGGCCTGGACACCTTTGACATGGGCGAAGCCGCTGGGCTGTTTTTCTACATCGAGGATCCCGACGGAGCCCTCATTGAGTTCGTTGAAACCCACAAGGTACCCGTAGCCAAAAAGATTGGCCTCTACATCAACCTCCGCAAGCGAAACCCCGAAAAGGCCCTCCCCACCTGGATGCTGAGGGCCCTCCGCGTCATGCGCGTCAAGGACTGAGGCCATTGACGATTTTAGAATGACGATTGACGAATGTAGGAGCGGCTCGCGGTCTTACGGCTTAGCGTAGGGTATGGGGTAGCAGTCCGTGAGCACCGCTTTCTAGATTGTGGAGATAGGACTGCGGCGGCGGACCGCTGACGAATGCATGGGTCAAAAAACACCCACCCCCTGCATTCGTCATTTATACCTCCTCCCTGGTCTGTTCTCCCTCGCCATTCGCCTGCTAGCTCGGTGTAAGCTCGACCGCAACTACTGTTGCGGGCGCAATCTTTGAAGGGCAATTGTATTGCCCAATAAAGCCCATGAGCAAGACTAATAAACCTCTAAATTCCAACCTCCAGCTTCGAACCTCCAACCTCGAACTTCCAATTTACCACTCCCTAAAGCCAGCAATTATCGGCGTACAAACTTCACTTTTTCCACACCAAAGTCGGTATCCCACCTCTCCACTTCTACAAAATCAAACCCTAGGTACAGCGCCGTAGCCGGACCGTTCTCTACTCCCGTCTCCACATACCATACGGGCATCTCAAACTCCTGAAACACAAACTCCATCAAGCGTCTAGCTATCCCCTGGCGAAAATAGTTAGGGTGTATTACCAGGCTATCGATGTAGCCATGTTGAGCCGAAATACTTAGCTCTATCGCACCCGCCAACTCTTCTTTGAACCGTACTCCAAAAAATTCGGTACCGGTATTCTGGTAACCGGATATTGGCCGACGCAAGGGCGGAAAATCCTGTGCACCCAATACCTCTGCCTCCAC
>JBCBHI010000145.1:0-8753 GCA_038525885.1 Bacteroidota bacterium | reverse complement strand
ACAAGGCTTGGGAGGGGGGATTAGCATCTACAAATAGAGAGGAAGGTAGATGCTAATCCCCCCTCCCAAGCCTTGAGGCGTAACACTTTGTCAACCCGCACTATACACGAGGCCCAGAGAAATCCACTACATTTATTTTGGCTTAGCCCTTGGCTAGGCAATACGTCAAATTCCGGTTTCTCATGTTACAGCGCTACCTACTACGCCCTATCCCCATTTTGATGTTATGCGCCTTCACCTTAGCGAGTATTCCCATACTTGGCCAATCTACCTCCGCAGCGGGTAGCCCCCTGTTGGACTCCTTGCGGGAGGGGCTACAGCGGGTATCGAATAGACTGGATAGTGCTAAGACCTACGGCGATATAGCCACGGCCCTCCGGTCACAGAACCCTGAAGTGGCTCTGCTGTACAATGATACCGCATGGGCTATAGCCCAGGATACCGAGGATGGACCCCTGCTAGCCAACACTGCCAATACCTATTGCAGCATCCTGACTGCCCTGGAACGGAATGACGAGCAACTCTTTTGGCTACGAAAAATGGTGGAACTGGGTCACACCTACCAGCTAGCCAAACCCCGGCTGGATGCCAATGTGGGGTTTGGCGTGTATTATAAGCGGAAAGGCGTTTATGATAGCGCCCTGCACTACTACGAATTGGCCTACCAAGAGGCCGTGCTATTGGGTGATACCAAAAACCAGGTGATCATAATGGGCAATCGGGCCAATGTGTTCAAACGCCTGGGAAAATATGACCAGGCCGCAGAAGGGTACCAAACAGCCATTGCCCTGGCAGATAGCATTGGCAAGCTGGACTCTAAGGGAATCAACCTGATGAACCTGGGCAACATTTATAGTTTCCAGGGCAAGATCTTGCAATCCATCGAGTGCATGGAGCAAGCTCTGGTAATTGCTGAGCAGGTAGACCACCGGGTACTGAAAGCCTATACGCTCAATAACCTCGGGAGCTTGTACACCACCCAAAAAGACCTACCCAAAGCCAGGGAGTATCTGAAACAGGGCCTGGCGGTGGCAAAGCAACTCAATAACCGAGGCATGATATTCAATAACCTGCGGGAAGTGGGCCGCATTTCCTACCTGCTGGACGAGGACGAAACGGCGGAGGAAAATTGGGACCAAGCCTATGCGCTGGCCCTGGAAATGGGATCCACCCCACGCCAAGCTAACATTTTGGTGAAACTGGCCAATGTATACGCTGCCACTGGTAGAGAACCCCAGGCCCAAAAGGCCTACCAAGACGCCCTGGCCATGCTTACAGAAATGAATTCCTCTGAGCATATGGTAGAAGCCTATAGTGGGCTCTTTTGGTTGAAGTATAATACAGGAAAGTATGCCCAAGCACTGGCCTATGCCCAAACGGGAATGCAGTGGGCAGAAAAAATTGGGGAGATCCAGATGCTCCGCAATTCTTCCGAGAATTTGTATACCGTCCACCAGGCCTTAGGTAACTACCAGGAGGCCCTTGCCTATTCCGTTAAATTTAAAACCTACAGCGACAGCCTGATCAACGCCGAGCAAATAAGGGACATTACCACCCTGGAAAATCAATTTGCCTACGAAAAGGAAAAAGAAGCCACCGCCGCAGAAGCCGCGCTGCGCGAGGCCGGCCTACAGGCAGAGGTAGTATCTCAGAAAAGCCTGCGAAACCTCTTTCTGGCCGGGGCAGGCTTGCTGCTAATTTCAGCCATATTTCTCTGGGTGATCTACCGCAACAAGCGGAGGGCACACCAAGACCAGCTGCAGCAAAACCAAATCATCAAAAACCTGAGCCAATTCAAAGAGGCCATGACCGGTATGATTGCCCATGACCTCAAAAACCCCCTCTCGGTGATCATCAACCATAAGGCGGAGCAAGCCAACACCCGGCATATGGCACAGCAAATGCTGCATTTGGTGAACAACATACTGGACGTTCAAAAATTTGAGCAGACCCAGGTAGTGCTGGACAAAGCCCCAGTGCCGCTAGAGCGGATCCTGCACCATGCCATGGAGCAGGTACACCCCTTACTGTCCGTGCCCAACCTCCAGATACAATGTACCGGTACGGATGGCCCCTCCGTGCTGGGTGACTTCCAATACCTTCCCCGGGTGTTTACCAACTTCCTCACCAATGCCATCAAGTTTTCTCCCCAAAACGGGATCATCCAGGTGACCGCTCAGGTAGAAGGAGACAAAGTACGTTTGGCGATACAAGACCAAGGAGAAGGTATACCCCCAGAAAAGTTGGACCACATATTTGATGCCTTTGGGCAAGCAGAGGCCCGTGACGTGGGCGGTGTAAAATCCACCGGACTGGGGCTCACCTTTTGCAACCTGGCCCTGGCCGCCCACGGTAGCCAGATTACTGTGCAGTCTACCGTAGGGGAGGGCACCACCTTTTCGTTTGAGCTGCCCCTGGCAGAAAACGTAACCCAAGATGAGCCGGAATCCGAAGTGGCTCCCAAGGATTCCGTGTTTTCCATACCTACCGAGGTGCTTACCCAAATCAGAAATTACCTGCCACAGCTACGCGACATGCCTGTATACGAAGCTGCCGAAATTGAGTCTCTGCTAGAAAGTATCCAGGTGGAAGCTTCTGCCGAAGCCGATGCCTGGATTCAGGAAGTAATTGACGCTGCCTATGCCGGAAATCAGGAGCGCTACCTGACCTATTTAGAAAACATAGAGGCTACCCGCTAGCCATTTAGTAGGGAAGGCTAGCTGCCTACAGCGAAGCCAGTAGCTGCCGCAGGCCTTCCTCCAGGTCCAACCCCAGCTTCTTTTTCAACCTTGTAAGCGAGGTCCGGGTACTGGCAGGAGTAATATTGAGCAGCCGGGCTATCTGCTTATTGTCCATCCCCAGCTTCACATACGCACATAGCTTCAGATCCTTGTGCGACAGATCCGGCGCCAGCTTCTGTATTTCCTCGAAAAAATTCGGGTTCACCTCATCAAAATGCAGCTTAAAGGTCTCCCAGCTATTGTCCACCTCCAGGTGATTCGATATTCGGCGTTTCAGCTCCTTCAGCTCCCCCAGCCCGTCCGATTTCCGGTCCTTAATCGAGTCCTCTAGCTCCGATAGGTCATGGAAGAACGTCTGCATCAGGTCATTTTTCTCCACTATCAGCATACTCGTGGTACTCAGCTTGCGGCTCTTTAGGTCCAGATCACTTTGCAGCAGATCCTGAATCGCCTGGTTCTGCTCGCGCAGTCGCAGGGCCGTATTAATCCGGGCGGCTAGCTCCACAAAATCAATCGGCTTGCGTACGTAGTCCGTGGCACCCGCCTCCAGCGCAATCCGTAAGTCCTCCGGGCTCGTCATCTGCCCCGTGGCCATCACAATCGGAATTTGGTGCGTAGCATTCTCATTACGTAGCCTCCGGGTAGCCTCTATTCCGTTCATCACCGGCATATCCCAGTCCATAATGATCACATCCGGCTGTTGCGATTTCGCCACCTCTACCCCCATCTCACCATTGCTCGCATTGATCACCCGGTAGTGCGGATTTTTAGTTTTCAGCTCCGCCGCAATCATCCGAACGACCTCCTTTTGATCGTCCACTACCAGAATAGTCTTGATATTTATAGAATCCATAGCCACCAAATTCAAAGGTATACCTACAAACCTAAGCCCTTTGTAGTACCCTGCCAATTTCACCAAATTTCAGCAAGGTGTAACACTTTGTCGATGGCCAGTTATCAATCAATAAACCTGCAATATTTCAATTAAAGTAGGCCATACCACCACTGTAGGCCTTCTTGTCCCAGATTCACCCACTTTTCAGAAGGCACAATTTGCTCCTGCCTAAAGGATTTGGGAACATGAATGGCTGCGTCAAGAGCCGCAGTACCTAGAGCTACCTGGCCGTTTGCTGGCTGGGTATAATTTCATCAAAAGCGCGCTGCGCTCATCGGGTTACTACTATCCGACCGGATGATCTTCATAGAATAGCAGACTGCCGCCGGGCTGAAAACCTAGGAAAGCCCTGGGTGGGTTTACATCTTCTCAAAGTATCCTGCTTCTCACTGGATTAATACCCCCAATCTTGTTGATTTGTGTTGCCGCAAACCGAACCTAAAAACCATGGATACCTCCCTGCCAGGATTCACCCGCTATTCCTTGTTCTATGTTACCCTGCTCCTCGCATTCGTAAGCTGCCAGCCCGCAGGCCCGGTGGGGCAGTGGGAAACCGTGGCTGCCGAAGGGGAACCCGTTGCCCGCCATGAGGCCGGACTGGTAGCCCTGGACTCCAAGCTGTACCTGCTGGGTGGCCGCAGGGTCAACCCCACCTCCGTGTACGATACCGAAAGTAATACCTGGGAAAACAAAGCCCCCACACCCTTGGAGCTGCACCACTTCCAGCCCGTAGTCTGGGGAGATGCTATCTACATCCTAGGTGCCATGACGGGCCCCTGGCCCAATGAAGAACCCCTGGACCGGGTGGTCATCTATTACCCTGACCGGGACGAATTTGTGTTCGGAGATACCATACCTGCCCACCGACGTAGAGGCGGGGCTGGGGCCGTGGTTTACCAAGACAAAATCTACCTGGTAGGAGGGATTACCCACGGACATATGAATGGCTACCAAGCCTGGCTAGACGAGTATGATCCCAATACAGGTACCTGGAGAGCCCTGCCAGACGCCCCCCATGCCCGCGATCATTTTCAGGCCGTAGTCACCGGCGGTAAGCTCTATGCGCTGGCCGGGCGTACCACCTCCAAAGCTACCGACCAGGACATGGCCCTCACCGTGCAACACGGCAATGTGTTTGATTTCCGTACCCAGCAATGGGAGCCCGTAACCGATGACCTGAGCCAACCCACTCAGCGGGCAGGCAATTCTGCCTTTGCTTGGCAGGGGCAAATAGTAATAGGAGGTGGCGAGAGTACCACCCAAGTAGCTGCCCATAGCGAAGTAGAGGCCTATCATACCCAAACGGGCCAGTGGAACCGCTGGCCAGCCTTGCAGCAGGGGCGGCACGGTACGGGGCTGGTGGTAGTAGGCGACTACGTGTACACCGCCTCCGGTTGCGGCCAGCGAGGTGGCGAACCCGAACTCACGTCGCTGGAACGCCTGGCCTTGCCCACCACCCAGCCCCAGGTACTGGCCCAGCAAAAAGACCCCACGCCCATCCACCAGCAGTGGCACACCGTTACCCTATCCTTTGACGGCCCTGAGCTTAGCGAAACCGACGAATACAACCCCTTTCTGCACTACCGGCTCAGTGTTACCCTGCGGCACGAGGGTCAGGAGCAGACCCTGCGCGGGTACTATGCTGCCGACGGCAATGCTGCGGAAAGTAGCGCTACCGCTGGCAAAGTGTGGCAGGTACGCTTTACTCCACCCCAGCAGGGCGAATGGGAGTACACCGCCGTTCTGCAACGGGGCGATAGCCTGGCCCTGCGGCCCCACACCGTGGCAGGCGAATCGGTATCCATTACCAACCGCCAAGGCCGGTTCCTGGTAGTGGCTTCAGATAAGGAGGCCCCGGATTTTCGGTCGCAGGGGCGGCTTGGCATTCAAAACGGCTACTTCTATTTCCCTAGTACCGATACCTACTGGCTCAAGGCCGGGGCCAACAGCCCCGAGAACCTATTGGGTTTTGCGGGTATTGATGGTACCTGGCGCACTGATGGGCAACGGCGAGACGGCGAAGCGGCAGCCACTACCGACCTGCATACCTTCACTCCGCATCTGCAGGACTGGCAAACCGGAGATCCTCAGTGGCAAGACGGAAAGGGCCGGGCTCTCATAGGTGCCCTCAACTACCTGGCCGCCAAGGGTATGAACGCCGCTTACTTTCTGACCTTCAATGTACTGGGAGACGGTAAAGACGTATGGCCCCACCTGAGCCCGGAGGACTTCACCCGCTTCGATGTCAGCAAATTGGCCCAGTGGGAGATCGTATTTCAGCATATGCAGGCCCAAGGCATCCTCCTGCACATGGTGCTGCAGGAAACCGAGAACGAAACCCTGTTAGACGGTGGCGAAACGGGGCCTATGCGGCAGCTCTACTTTTCCGAGCTCATTGCCCGCTATGGGCATCACCTGGGCCTGGTATGGAACCTGGGCGAGGAAAACGGCCCCGCATCTTGGTCACCCGTAGGGCAGAACGATGCCCAGCGCCGCGCGATGGCCCGGTACATCAAAGCCAACGATCCTTACCAGCATCCTGTGCTGCTGCATACCCACTCTGAGGACCCCTTGCGGTCCGACATCCTACATGACATCCTGGGAGAAACAACGGTAGATGGCCTCTCCTTGCAGCAGGCTCAGCGCGAAGAAACCGCCGAGGTGGTGGCACATTGGAAAGCACAGTCTCGCGAAAGTGGGCACGAGTGGCTCATCACTATGGATGAGATTGGGATGTGGCACACCGCCGCCCTTACCGACTCTTTGGACCCCTGGCATCCCACCCTGAGGCGCTACGTATTATGGGGTTCACTCATGAGTGGTGCTGCCGGAGTGGAGTGGTACTTTGGGGCCCATTATCCTCACAACGACCTCACCTCAGAAGACTGGCGCCAGCGCGATCAGCTGTGGGATCTCACCCGCTACGCACACCAGTTTTTTGAGACCTGGCTACCCTATGCCGAGATGGCCCCGGCCCATAACCTGGTGTCCACTGCCGGTGGGTACTGCTTGCGCAAGCCCGATGCTGTGTACGCGGTGTACTTGCCTGAAGCCACCGACCAGGAGCTGGACCTGCAAGAAGCCACCGGCACCTACGATGTGAGGTGGTACAACCCACGCACAGGAGGCGAGCTTGTACCCGGCAGCATCCTCCAAGTAGCAGGCGGAGTCCAGCAAAACCTAGGTACCCCACCCACCGAGCCCCTACAAGATTGGGTCGTCCTCCTCCGCAAAAGCTCGGATTAAGGAAGCATGCGTCCGACGGGGACACCTAGTCGGGTTTCTGCGTTATGAAGATACCCGTCGGACGCAATTCGCCATCCCAAATCCAGCTTCCCAGAAGTACCTATTTCAAGCCTCCTGGCTTGGAATTCCCCCCAATAGCAGCCTCCAGGCTGCCGAAACAAGGATTCCAAGCAGAGAAAATCAGTCCTGAGGAAGCTAAAACGAGCAACTTCACCACCCTAACCAGCTCGGCAACCCTACAGCTTCACTACAAACCCACAGCCGACGGAAGTAAATACCAGCGGATGGTTTTGAGTAGGGATGAGGATTTCCGTACCCTGCTCCTGGCTTACCACGTGGTGTTCCGGTTCGGATATAAACCCAGAGGTTTGGGTGGCCAGGTCTAGCTGTAAGCCAATGGATTGGGTAAGGGAGAAGGTGTAGGTGAGACGGCTTTGGATAGTAGGTCGGAGGATATTTTTGGTGGTCTCCAGCACTACGATTTCTTCATCAGAACCGGTCAGTTCCACGGTTCGGTCTTGTTCGTTGGTTCCCCATTGGATACCCGCCGCAACCCCCGCAGTAAGCTTATGCCGCTGCATAAGGAAAGGTTCATCTGTGATGAGGGCATAATCCATCCCTACTCGCACCTCATTCAGGTCCAAAGCAAGTCTCTCATCCGTAAACCCAAGCTCATCGGGCAGTGGCGCATTCCTGGCTCTGTGATAGATATACAAAGGCTGATAGTCTACACTAAGCTGGATTTGAGGGGTCTGCTGGTACCGAAGGCTGACCTGAGGTTGGGAAGTAACGTGGGAACTAACATACCCGTATCGGTTGGAAACCCTAAGCCTCATGGCGGAAAGGAAAGCATACGGTAGGGTGGTATGGATGGACCAAGGGCGGTGCCGGAAGCTTCGCGCTACCTTGGGCATGGCGGGGAAGAGGGAGGAATAGGTATTGGGATCAAGCGGATCAGAAGGTGCCAAATCAGACAAGGATTGTGCGGTTTCCCAGTTTTCTACTTGTTCAAACCTGCTGAGTTTTCGCTGAACCGTCTCGTAAGATTGACCGAAAGGGGCTTGTATAGGAATCCACCGGACATAGGGAACTAGAACTTGGGCTCCGGCGACGATACCGCCAAGAGGAATGCCAGCACTAAAGGCGGCTGCATACATAGCTTCCAGTGGGCCAAATACAAACCGGAAGGGTACATACAACAAGGCCGTGGTGGCAGCTATCACCAAGGCGGGAGGGTGCCACTGGTAGTTGAGAGTCTTGAGCTTGATTCTGAAGATGCTATCGGGCTCCACCAGACGAACCTGGGTACCTTCTACCGCCACAAAGGGCTGAAAGGCCCCATCCATCAGAGCAATACCCTCGTCAAAGGCACCAAGCAGCAACCCCTGGTACTGAGTACCATTGATGGTGGTAACCTCAACGGACCGAGAGGAATAGGCCCACTCCCAGGATATGGTTTTCCAAAATAAGTAGGGGACTCCCTCTGGTTTGGGGTACCGAAACCACTGAGCCTGGCTAGTGGTGGTAGACGCGACAAAAGCGAAGAGCACGAGTAATGGGTGTAAACGACGCATGCTAATTGAGAATTTGGTTGAATAGTTCTCCGACTAACGTAAAAATAGCGGGATTATGTTTTTGCAGGCTAGATGGATGCTTCTGTGTTGCCACAGAGTATATATCCGCCTGTGTTGGTTTGATATTCGCTAGAGCGCAAATAGAGTGATATAGGTACTATTTCAAGCCTCCTGGCTTGGAATTCCCCTCCCAAAGCAGCCTCCAGGCTGCCGAAAAAGACCAAGCTAGGAGGCTTGAAATAGTACCTATATCACTCTATTTGCGCTCTAGCGAATATCAAACCAACACAGGCGGAT
>JBCBHI010000144.1:0-8764 GCA_038525885.1 Bacteroidota bacterium | reverse complement strand
TTTTGATGATTGGAACGGAAAGTGGGGCAAGCACAAAATATTAACCCCGGGAATGGGCTCATCATATTCATCTGTCACGATACCTGTTACCGTTCTTTGGGAGAAACTGGAGAAGTTTATCAACAAAAGAAGACCTATCATAAGACGACGGGGCAGGTTGAGGGTAAGGAGTAGTTGCATAGCGGTAGTAGTTTCTTCTAGTGATGCCTTGGTAAAAGATATTCCACAAAACAGGTCAGTGTATTCCTTCAGAAGCCTTCATCTTCCGATTTTTGGATCTTAATGTTTTACAAACTGATTCTGGCTCTCTTTTACAGTTCGGATTCACAGCTGAGGGTAGAATTCTCTCCTGGAAAACTGAAACAAGTTGCTGACGCGATGCTGAGTGGTGATTAATCATAATTGGTCGGGACTCGAGTCGTAAACTTTTACTGAACCTCAATCATCCCCGCCCTATAATCCTGCTTTAGGGTTCATCTGATTTCTGGTAAAACTTAAAAATGTACCCGGTACCAATGGAGGTTAATTGCTGATCCTTCTGTTGGCGGTATTCTGCCCAGAGTTTCCAACTGCGGTAGCGTACGTCGAACCTTCCTTCCCAACCCCACATATAATTTTGAGGGGTGCTTGGGCCTTGCCTCTGATTATTCCAGTAGGTAGCTTTCAAACCACCCCCTAAGGATACACCCCCACCCGGATAAAAGTACTGGCTCAATCCTGCCTGATAGAGCAGGTAATCCGCTTGCACATCCGACCTAAGGAAATCTCCATACTTCCCTCCACCAATGCCTAAGGTCAAGGTGGGTAGCTGGTAGGAAAAACGCATGTCCAGCCCCACTCCATAAGCTAAACTTTGGTTGCCCTCTCCTTGCTTCAGTCGATTAGCCAGGAAATTTAGGTCGACACTTTTTCCTTCATTCCAGAACAGGTCCTCAAATTCTAGTTGTATCTGTTCAAAATTATGGTGTGTGCGCCCTCCCTGTCTCCGGTATTGGGCTGCGAATTTGTTGATGGTATGGCTGGGCGTTAGTGCTAATTCCAAACTTCCTCCCCAGGGCTGATTGGGTATCCCGTATATCAAGTTGGGGGTAAGGAGAAGCCAGGTGCGAGAAATAAGAGTTGGGGAATCTTCCCGCATTTTCTTGGATCTCCACACCAGTTTTACATCCACTGCCGGTTGCGAACCTACCTTGGCCTCTACGGTGGAGTAACTTGTAAGTGAAAACCGAAGTACGCTTTCATGGCTTGGCACCTGTAGGGTATACTTTCCGTTTTCGTCCGTAATTACTCCCCAATATTCATCTACTACTATCACGGTGACCCCAGAAAGCGGTTCACCCTTTTCATCCGTCACGGTACCTATGATAGTTCTTTGGGAAAAACCTGGGAAACTTAACAACAAAAGAAGGCCCAACACTAGGCCGTGCGACTGCTTGAGAAGATGGTTTGGGTACATAGCTATCGTAGTTTTTACATGGAGCCCATGAGATATTTGCACCCATCCGCTGCTTCTAGCTTCAGAGATGCAGCTTTCAAGGCCTTGTATTACTTAGACTCTTTATACTAGCGATGCGTGAGGTCTGGATTTTCCATAAAAATTAGCTGTTGGGTAAGGAGGGAGGCGGACTGAGCGAGGCTACTTCTTGGCCCGCAACATAATTGCGCACACCCGTAAGGGTACTCTGTGGGTCCTTCAGCAGGATGGCTTGGGCCTCTGGCATGGCAAATACCTCAGGCAAAGTATTCACACTCCCCGCAGGCACTCGCTGATCGGCCAGCTGTGCCAATAGCTCGTCACGAGAGAAGTTGGCCACCGCCTGCTGAACCTCTGGCAACAGGAGGTCTCGGTGCAGTACACGCTGGGCATTGGTGGCAAACCGGGCGTCCTCTGCCCACTCTGAGTGGCCCAGGAGGGTAGCCAAGCGCCGAAACTGGGCGTCGTTGCCCACTGCCAAGGTGAGATAACGGTCGTCACGCGTAGTGAATAGGGTGCCGTAGGGCACAATGTTAGGGTGATCATTCCCCTTGCGCTGGGGCACCTTACCCGCCACCAGCCAGTTGGTTCCTTGATTCGCCAAACTACTGATGGCCGCCTGAATCAAAGAAACAGGCACGTAGCTCCCCTTTCCGGTACGGTCGCGCCGGATCAGCGCTACCAGTAGCCCCTCCTTCAGGTGGTGAGCTGCCAGTACATCCGTCAGGGCCACCGGCATTTTGGTGGGCTCCCCGTCCGGGTGGCCGTTCATATAGGTGAAGCCACTTTCGGCTTGGATGATGGCATCGAATCCCGCCCGTGGGTTCTCCGGACCGTAGCTGGTAATGTGCCCGTAAATAAGCTTCGGATTGAGGGCAGAGAGCGTTGCGTAGTCCACCCGCAATTTCTCCGCGTCACCAGGCTTATAGCTAGCCACTACCACATCCACATCCCGCACCAAGGCATGTACCTCCGCTTGACCAGCCTCGCTCCGTAGGTCAAGCGCGCGGCTCTGCTTTCCCCAATTGATGGCCGTGAAGTAGGCAGGACGGTCGTGGGCAGGGTCCTCTCCTGCCCCTTGCCAGCTGCGGGTTACATCTCCCCCTGTGTTGGGGTTTTCCACCTTGATCACCGCCGCACCCAGCTCGGCAAAAAACTGCCCCACACTGGGGCCCGCCAGCACCGTGGCCAGTTCCAGCACACGTAGTCCTTCAAAAATTGGTTGGTCTCCGTTCATGGAGCCAAAGTAGGAAGATTCTGCCCACCTACAGGCCCAAAATGTTGATGTGTTCGTGCTGTAGCCAGGTAGCCTGCGCCAGGGTATTGAGGTCGATGGTCCCAATGATGTAGCGATGGGTCTGGCTTTCGTAGCGTTCCTCTATCGAAGAAAAATCGTCCCAGTTCAGGTCCTGCTCGTCTCCGTAGCGGATGTACAGTTTGAGCAGATGCTGCTCCTGGCTCAGGCTGGTCTTTTGCTCTTGGGTGCGCTTCTTGTATTCGTACTTGTACTGGTACGTGAGAGCGGAAATATCTGAAAGTACAGCCGACCCGGTAGGCCGGTCTCCGGCTCCTTTGCCCACAAAGAGCTGGCTTTCCGAAAAGGCACTTTCCAGCACTACGCCGTTGTACTCATGGTTCACGTCCGTGAGGTGGCTGCTGCCATTTATGAGGCGAGGGAGTACGTAGGCATGAATGTGGTCTCCTTGCCGCTGGCACTGCGCCAGTAGTTTGATCCGCAAGCCGCGCTGACGCGCAAAGGCAATGTCATGGTCGTTAATCCGGTGAATCCCGAAGTGGAAAACGTCTTGGGGCTGTACAATGACCCCGAAGGCATGCAACAGCGTGATGACCAGCTTGTATTTAGGGTCCCAACCTTCGATATCCAAAGACGGATCGGTCTCGGCAAAACCCAACTCCTGGGCTTCCTTGAGTGCCGACTGAAAGTCTAGCCCCTCATCGAAAATTTTGGTCAGAATGTAGTTCGTAGAGCCATTAAAAATCCCCTCTACCGAGGTGAGCAAGTCGTTGTCATAGTACTCCTCCAGGTTCCGGATGATGGGAATACTAGCACAGCAAGAACCCTCATACAACAGGGGCACCCCGTGTTTCTGCTGCAAGGCCACGAGTTCCTCCAGGTGTTCGGCAATCATCTTTTTGTTGGCCGATACCACCGCTTTGCCCCGCGAGAGGGCCGTGGTCACAATCTCGAAGGCCGCCTCAGCATCGTCAATCAATTCTACCACCACATCAATGGTGGGGTCGTCCAGTATGAGGGCCCGGTCGGTGGTAAAAAAGTCCGTTTCAATGGGCCGGGGTTTGTCAGGATTTTTGATGCAAATCCGTGCGATATCTGCCCGGATGCCCTGGGTTTGTTGCAGCACTTGGTACAGCCCATGGCCTACACAGCCAAAGCCGAAAATACCTAGCCGAATGTTTTCCTTTTGCATGTAATGAACCGTTATGCTCCAGGCACAGGCGTTATCCAGCAAAAGAGAAGTGAAATTGTCAGGGAAGAACAACTCTTCCAGACAAGTAAGGAAGAGTATGGTTTCCGCAAGGAGGGAAAGTACTCTACTCACTTATCGATCCGCGAGAACCGCGGTTGGTATTGGCACCTTATCGTCCTGCTCAAGAGCAAGGCCACAGGTTGCCAAGGTTTCATCGGGCCAAATCCCTCCACCTTTCTGGATAAGTATGTGCGAAAGAACGAGTTGGACTGCAAAAGTAATAAGCCAGCAGAGAATACCGTGTTTCTGAATGAAATTCTTCGTGCAATCAGGGAGTGGGATGGGAATTATTGGTCTTGGATAAAATATTTGGACAAATTCAGGAAGCTGTTTGCATACATGGCGCAATAACCAATAGTTTCCTACTTTCCCTTACTAATAGGGTACGCCGGGTTATGGGTTCAGTAAAAAAATTGTTCGAGGATATCTCCAACCTTGGGATAGAGCGATCCATGCCGCTTTTCGAGAAGCGCCAACTCCGCCTGCTCAATCAACTCAGCCTGATGGTATTGATGTTTGCGGCCATCGATGCCATCATCAATGTATTGCATCTCCGGTTCAACCTCATATACGGAGACCTACTGCTGATTCCTGTCATGGCCATCTTGCCCATGCTGAATGCCCGCAATAAGACCCTGGCTTCCCGGTTTCTTTTTGGGCTCGTGATCCAGGTAGCCATTGGCCTGTCTTTGCTGTTGGAGTGGGAATCCATCACCATTGGCATTTACCTGCAGCATCTGCTGGTCCTCCTCATCGCCTCGGCGGCGCCCATCTTGTTTGTGAACCCCTGGAGCGAAAAGTGGGAGTTCTGGCTCATGTTTAGCACCCACGTATTGCTGTTGGTATTTGTAGGAGGGCTGCCTTACGTCAATGGTTTTTTCAGGCCTATCCTGATTGAAAGCCAAGACTTCGATCTCATCATCATGGGGGCCTTTTTCATTTGGATATGTGTCATCGCGCTCAGCTGGTTTTACAAACAAGGGTACCTTACCTACAACGAGAAGATGGAGGAGTACCGCCAGGCCGCCGATATGTCGCAGCAGCAAATTGATGAGCTAAGTGAGCGAAACGGTCAGCTAGAAAGGGAAATCCGCAAGCACCACAACCAGCTGTACCAAAGCATAGCGGAACGCACCCGCGTATTGGAGGCCGACAACCAAAGGCTCCGGGAGTACGCCCTGGTCAATGCCCACTTGGTGCGGGCTCCATTGGCACGAATAAAAGGCTTGTCTCAGCTGCTAGAATTGGAAGAGGGCCGAGGCAACGAGACCACGGATGCCGAGGTACTGCACCGACTGAGGGAATCTACCCAGGAGCTGGAAAATATGATCCGCCGCATACAGCAGTCCATGGCCGAGCAGCAGGGCTAAGCCGCTCTACTTTATACCAATTCTGGTTTTTGGGCCTGGCCCAGGTTCAGGGTAAACTTAGACCCCTTGTCCACCTCACTCATCACATTAATTTTCCCACCCAGGGCTTCTATCTGGTTTCGGGTAATGAAGAGGCCCATGCCCCGAGAATCCTCGTGGTCGTGGAAGGTATTGTGCAGGCCAAATAACCGATGCCCGTGGAGTTCCAGATCAATCCCTAGTCCATTGTCTTCTACAGACAAGTACATGTTGCCGCTGCTCACCCAGGAGTGGAGGTGAATATGCAGCCCCCGGTCTGGGTGGCGATACTTGATGGCGTTGGTGAGCAGATTGAGCAAGGCGCTCTCCAGGTATACCTTGGGGAAATACACACGCTCTAGGGCATCAAAGTCATGCGATATCTTAGCTTTGGCTTCACGCACCTGCATGAACAGGCTCTCTTCCAACCCGGAAAGGATTTCCTGCAGGGCCAACTCTTCGCGCACCACTTCGGCCGAAGGTTGACTGGAAATCACCTCGGTAAGGTCCGCCAAGGTGTTCGTGAGTTGTTGGCTCACGTTGCCTACTTTTTCAATCAGCTCCTCCTTCACCTCCTGAATCTTCTCCTGGTGGTAGAACTCTAGCAGCAGGCGCAAATTCCTCACCGGAGACCGTAGGTTATGTGACACGATATGCGAGAAGTCCTCCATCTGGCGGTGCTTCTCCGAAAGGCTCTTGGATAGCTCTTGCAGGTCTGACAACCGGGCGCGCAACCTTCCCTCCGCTTGTTTTCTTTCCGTAATGTCCCGCCGCACCACCAGTAAATCGGTCACTTCCTTATCCGCATTCAGGATGGGCACCACGGTAACCACAAAGGCCTGGGCACTTTGGTCTTCAATATCTATGGAGTCCGGCTCAAACTTGAGGGTCCGTTTGGTCTCAACCACCTGCTGAAGCAGCGCCATGTAGTTGTCCATAAACTCCTTCTTGGCATCCAGTTCATCTACCCGCCTACCCAGGTAATACTCTTGCGGAAAGCCCGTAGCCCGGACGAGGGCCTGATTGACAAAGAGGTGTTTAAAGTTTAAATCCAGGCGGGCAATTTGATCAGGGTTATTCTCTACCAATGCCTCAAACTGCTGCTTGCTATCGGTTAGTTCTTTCTCTGCGGCCAGCAAGGCGGCTTCTGTCGCTTGCAGTTCGGCTTTCACTCTGGAAGGTGGAGACAGATTTTCCAGATGGGCATACTCTTGGTAAATATTCACCCCGACACCAATGCCTAGCAATAGGATAAGGCCCAACAGCACCGGCGATACCATACCCAAGGGTACGAAGTAGATAAGGCCTTCGGAAAAGAAATAGAGTCCCACTGTCAGGGAGAAGGCGGTAAACCATCGCACGGAACGAGGAAAGCTCAACTCCGTGCGGCTCACTACCCGCAGGCTGATCACCCCCAGGGCAAAAAACAATAGTCCCACCAGCCAGGCTCCGGCAATACTGAACTGGTTGGGAATATTCTCCCAATCCATCCAGGCATTTGGAGGAGGCTCATATAGAAAAACAGCACCAAAAGTATGGGCAGAATTTTCCGTGGTCACAGTGCTTGCAAGATCAATTGCCACCTAAATTTTTAAAACACTCATGCGCCTTGAGGTGGACAAGGGGCATCAAAAGTGGTTTTCGCTATCAACCGAGTATACGGATGCTGGGCCGCATAGGGTACAGCTATTTGCTCAACACTTAGTGGCGAAATAAGCCCGAAACCCGGCGCAAACTTACTCCTTCCAGCTCATAGGGTAATTAGCATCTACATAATCCAGAGCCTGTTTCGTCACAAAAAGAGGCCGAAATGTATCTACCATTACAGCAATTTCTTCCGTTTCCTTGGCACCGATGCTTTTCTCTACCGTACCCGGGTGAGGGCCGTGTGGCAAACCTCCTGGGTGCAGGGTGAAACTACCGCGGTCAATGCCCTTCCGGCTCATGAAGTTGCCTTCGGCATAGTACAGCACCTCATCCGAATCAATGTTGGAATGATTATAAGGGGCAGGAATGGCCTGAGGGTGGTAATCAAACAACCGGGGCACAAAGGAGCAAATCACATAGTTGGGCGCCTGGAAGGTTTGGTGTACGGGAGGCGGCTGATGGATGCGCCCCGTGATGGGCTCAAAATCATGGATGGATAGGGCATAGGGGAACAGAAAGCCATCCCAACCTACCAGATCAAAAGGACTGTGGCGGTACACGTACTGATGCAGCTGGCCCAGTTTCTTGATCTTCACCAAGTACTCCCCTGCTTCCCGCTCCGGTTCCAGCTCCATGGGGGGCCGTATATCACGTTCGCAGTAGGGCGAATGCTCCAGTAGCTGTCCCAATTCATTGCGGTAGCGCCTCACCGTTTCTACCGGCCCGGCACTTTCCACAATCAGCAACCGAAGGGGGCCTTCGTCCCATTCTAGCTTATATATGGTAGTACGAGGAATCACCACATAGTCTCCTTGGCGAATCCGCAGCCTGCCAAACTGTGAGGTGAGGTAGCCGTTCCCGTCGTGCACGAAAAGAATCTCGTCCGCCTCTCCGTTTTTATAATAATAGTCCATGCTGCGCTCAGTAGGGGAGCACAGATGCAAAGTAACATCTGCATTGGTAAGCAAGGGTAGCCGTGCCTCCAGGTAATCACTTCCTGTGGTAGTGATTCCCGCCGTATTCAGATGTGTTTGCTTCAGCGAGTAATCACTGGCAATGGCAAAACCATACTCCACCGACTCCAGCACTTCTTCTACCCGGGTAGGCGGATAAATATGGTACAGGTTGCTATACACGCCGGAAAACCCCTTGGAACTAACCAGCTCCTCATGGTACAGACTGTTGTCCGGCTGTCGAAATTGAATGTGACGTTTGGGAGGAATTTCCCCGAGTCGGTGGTAATAGGCCATAATTAATTACTCTAGAAGGTCTTCGGCTTGTTCAAAAAGTAAGAGGGCCTCGCGGTACACCTCATTTTGTTCATTGATGATGGGGTAGAACCCATTATTGTCCCAGATGCCCCGCGCAATAAAGGCTTTCAGGCGGTTAGCAATCACAGGTTTGGACAGATCGTACTCATCCTTTACAAAGTCAACGCCGTTTTGCTCGCCTACCTCTATCAGCTGCTGTAGCATGGCATCGGTCACCTCAAAGTTGGCCTTGAAAGTCTCAAAGGACATATCAGAAAGGTATCCCTTGTTCTCCTCCAGGTAGAAAAGTGAGAACTCCCGAATGGCATTGCTGTAGAAAAGCTCGCGCATGTAGCGGGTAGACTGGGCGGTATCCAAGGGCACGAACACGTCTGGCATGATGCCCCCACCGCCGTATACGGCACGGCCGTTTTTGGTAGCAAACTGCAAGGAGTCGTTCACTTTCACCGAATCAGCATTGAAAAACTCGCCGTTGGC
>JBCBHI010000143.1:0-8835 GCA_038525885.1 Bacteroidota bacterium | reverse complement strand
TATGCCGACCTGGAAGGATTATTCTCCAAAAGCAGTGTAGTGGGCACTACGGACGCCGATCAGCATACGCTGGAGATGGGGGGTATATCTTCTGATCTGCCCACCGAGGAACTAGATGAATTCATGGTGGACCTTTTCCTACTCGGTCTGTACTTCCTGGCTTTGGTGGTCATCTTAGGTTTGGGCAACCTATTCCGGTGGATTGAGGTGTTCAAACGAGAAACCTCCAGAACGGTATCCTATCTACTGCTCAGTCAGTTCAACATCCTGTTTTTTTGGGTATGCATGTGCATGCTCTTTATTATGATTCTACCTCCGCAATTTGGTAAGGCCGTCTGGACAGAAGTGATCCTGGGTCTGAGCTTGCTCATCCCCCTACCGCTAACGGTCTTTCACTTTTGGCGCTACCGCAAATATTTCAAGTACAACACCTTACGGGGTATCCTGGCCTGGTGCGTAAGCTGGCTGGCCCTCACCTTTCTGGTCAGTGGCTTGTTCGATTTGTGCGTCATCCGCTTGTTCCTGCATATGGATGGTGTAGGGGCCGCTTCCTGATGCGTGGCCGCAGAAGAGACACTCTACCAATTGCCATTAACCAAATTGCCATCACCATACCGTTGTACATCCTGTCCCTTTCTTATATCTTTCTTGCCTACCAACACACGTCATGAGAAAACGCCTCCCCCTTTTCCTCCTCCTATCTGTTGCGCTCCTTATTAGTTCTGCGCATTTCCTACCTGCCCTGTTTACCAAGCTATACCTGGACACCTTCAAGCAAAAACCCTATGAGTACATGTTCAATAATGACGGGGGTACCTTGAATGTTGCGGGCTACGACTTAGGCTTGTTTGAAGCAGGCTTTGGCGGGCTTTTCCTGTACAGCGGCATTAAGGACCAACTAGAAAATATGGCCTGGGGAAAATCTGAAAGCTATCGTGACTGGGACAACCTGGAAATATTTACCGCTGTGGCGGACATCAATGCCTTCACGGACGGGAAAACGTCGCTAGTTACCTGGCTGCAAGATGATTTCCTGCATTACAATCCTGCCTTCATACGGTGGGGCTTTGCCAATATGGTACCTGCGCCTACGGATGAAATAGACGGAGTCACTTTTCAAGAAATCTATGATGTTGCGGGCTACCGTTTTTTACGGTTGCTGGCCGAAACCCACGAGTTGCTAGAACGTGAGGGTAAATCCGAGGAAGCGGATATGTACCAGACGGGCATGAACAGTGGCAATTTCGATGCTTACAACTTCATGGATGCCCGCGAGGATTTGCTGGCTGACCTAAATAACCGCTATGCCGCCCACGCTGCGGACAGCCCTTTCACCGCAGGTATGGCTTACACTTGGTGGATTCGCCGTACCCTGGACGGCTCCGAGGTTACCCTTTGGAAAGGAATTTCCTCAACCCTTAGAGCTTACGATCGCAGATTCTGGTCGCAGTTATAAACCCTAGGTGAACCGAGCTCTGCCATACAGATTTACTCGGTTCCATTCCATTACAGCGTACCGAATACCCTTTCCCGGATGTCTGGCCACTCCTCAGCCAATATGCTGTAGAAGGCCGTGCTCCGCCGATACCCATCGTACATCACGGTATCATTTCGTAGAATTCCCTCAAACTGAGCGCCTATTCTCTCAATAGCCGTACGGGATTGCATATTTCGGCTATCCGTCTTTAGCTGCATGCGCTCGCATTTCAAGGTCTCAAAGGCGTACTGTAGCATCAGAAACTTATTGTGCTGGTTCAGGCCGGTGCGTTGATATTCCCTGCTTATCCAGGTCCAGCCAATCTCAATCCGGTCGTGCTCATTACTGATGGACCCGTAGCTGGTACTCCCTACAAAGGCCTCTGCCTGCTTATCATACATAGCAAATGGATACCGAACCCCTTTCGCCCTGGCAGCCAGGGCACCAGCTACGTACTCGTGTACCGCTTCGTCTGAACCCAAGGGGGTAGGTGAATATTTGAGCAGATCCGGGTGCTTTCTACTGATCTCTAAATAATGTGGGATATGTTCTACCGAAAGCGGCTCCAGCCGGGTCCGCTTATCTTCCAAAATGATGGGTTGTGCGAGGTCAAAATTCATGCGGGAAAGTCCTAAAAAGTGCACTACCGAGCAAACTCAAATTGCTTTTAGGGATAAGCGTCCGATTCATAAGGTCTACAAGGTAATGATCCCACAACCGCTCTATGGATGGACAGGTGATTCATCCGTTGGAAACGGAAATATTTCTCCTTCGCGTTCTCCCTTCTACCAAAGACGTTTTGATTAATCACCTGAAAATAAACCCCTTATGGGATTAGGGGTCCGACCGCTATCTGCGTTGTGAAGAAAGCGGTCGGACCCCTGGATGGCCCAACACTCATCCCCTCATTTTGTATGCTACCACGCGGCAATAGGTCTACTCAAGGCTTTTCGGCAAATCAAATTCAGCAACTAAGCACGGTTGGGTTTTGGTGTTAAGCCTGAATCCAGAAGTCTTTCACCCTCAACGATACCTCTATACCGAAGGGTCAGGAGATTTTTTTACAAAAATCGAAACATTCTTTTAGGGTATAGCGGACCACCCATGTATTACATACACAATTGAAGAAGCATGCTAATAAAATTACGTAGAAAAACCACCGTTGGAAGCATCCTGCTACTGAGCCTGATGGTCTCATGCAAGAGCTCCCAGCAAACAGGAAACCAGACCACTATCCCCCCCACTCCTTCCCTAGAAAGCCTTGCTGCTGAACGCTTTGGAGAGGGATATACCATTGAGTACAACCGAGGAAAAAGTTGTGCATTGGTCATCCTCCCTGGCAATAGATCTCAAGCTCCTGGCCTTTCTTCAGCACACTTTTTTGTATACGATGTAGGTACACAAGAAATCATCTTGGAGGATAAGGTAAACATGGGAAAAGTGGTCTGGGAAAATGCGGAGGTAATCCGGGTTACCGATTATCCTGGTCGGTACCGCCCGGGAGTAAGTACAGGATACACTTTCAATATCACTAGCAAGCAAAAAACACCTAGTAAAGAATGAAAAAGGCACTAACCGCACTCTCCACGGTAGTGGGTTTGGCAGCCATAGGCATGACCTATCTGCACTCACAGCAACAACCAACGGTAGAGACTATCACTGAAACGAATCAAGAAAAACGAAAACATCTGGAAGAGGCTAAAGGCTACGATGAGCCGGGCATGTTTTTGAAGCTACATGCCTATTTGCTTACCGAGAAAGGCCAAAGCCAACCCGCGTACAAGGCGGGATATGTAGTGCATGAGTTGGAAGAAGCCTTGCAACTCGCAGCCAAGCGGCCCTTTAGCGCCCGAGGAGAATCAGTTACCTGGGTGGAACGTGGCCCAGGCAATGTAGCAGGCCGTACCCCTGGGGTATGGATAGATCCTGCTGATGACACACACAACACTTGGTTGCTGGGATCCTCAGGGGGAGGTATTTGGAAAACCACGGATGGTGGCGACACCTGGAGGTCCGTAACGGATGACCTACCCAATCAGACGATCTCAGATCTGCGTGGCACTACTGCAGACCCCATGGTTATCTATGCCGGAACAGGCAAAAAGTTTGTGGGCAGCTCCGTACCGGGCAATGGTGTCCTGAAGTCTACCGACGGAGGAGAAACCTGGACCGTACTACCCAGTACCTTGGATGATCCCCGGTTTGTCAATGTATCTCGGGTGGCAGTAAATCAGGCCAATCCCAATGAGATAACCGTCAGCACCTTCAATGACACCAACATTGATGCGGACAATGTGATTTCCTATCTGCTGAAAAGCACTGACGGAGGGGCCACTTGGGTAGTAGAAATGGAGGAGACCTCTGAAATTCAGCAAGTCATTGCCCATGACCAGGATTTTGATCTTCAATATGCCAGCATAAACAGCCAAGGTGTATACCGATCCACTGATGGTGGGGAAACCTGGCAAGAAGTTCTCGGTGCTGGTAACATTGCGTTGGATGGATCGCCCCTTGGTAGAATCGAGATTGGGTTAGTACCGGGCAATACCGATTTCATTTATCTGGCCATAGAGTCCGAAGCATCGGTTTTACTTTTTAGCGCGGACCAAGGGGAAACTTGGTTTCGGGTGCAAGGGAATACCGCAGCCACCCAAAGCCTGGGAGACTGGCTGGGTTCGCAAGGCTGGTATGACAACACCATTGTGGGTCATCCCTACAACGACTCTACCGTGTTGGTGGGAGGGGTAAGTACCATCCTCCGCATTACGTTGGATGAGATGACTGACACGAATGAATTCACTGCAGAAGTAGAGGTCCTCTCGGACGGCTACGGTGATTTTGTTGATGGGCCCGGCAGCAAGGGAGTGCATGTTGATCACCACAACCTGGTGATTGTGCCAATCAGCGAAGAGGAGGAAACCTATTACCTATTCAATGGCAATGACGGCGGTTTGGCGGTTTCCTTTGATGAGGGAGAGACGTTTATCCAAACGGGAGATACCTTCAAAGAAGAAGGAGACGAGGTCTTTGAGACCATGTCGGGATACAACACCGTGGAGTTCTATGGAGTAGACAAGATGAACGGGGAAGACCGCTACGTGGCGGGCGCGCAGGACAACGGTTCCTGGGTATCTGCGGCTGATCCCACCGAAAATAGTGTGTGGGCCTCTGCCCCCAGCGGAGATGGTTTCCAGGCAGCCTGGCACTATGACAATCCCGATTGGATATTGGAATCCTCCCAGTTCAACGATGTGTACCGCACTACCGACGGAGGCGAAACCTGGCAGTCAGCCAATATCCCAGGCAATGGCCCATTTGTAACCGAGATCGAGAACTCTAAGCAAGACGCCGATTTAGTGTTTGTGGCTACTTCTTCTGGCGTAGCTCGATCGATCGATTTTGGGGCTACCTGGGAGGTACTTACCATGCCCAATAGCTGGCAGTATAGTGGATTTACCACTCCCATCGCCATCTCCTTAGTCAACCCCGAGGTGGTTTGGTCTGGGGCCTCCATGGATGATGCCAGCCGGGTATCGCTCTCACAAGATGGCGGTTCCACTTGGGTGGAAACCAGTGGTTATGATTTGGCGGAGCGCGGGGCGATTACCAACATCACTACCCACCCGACTGACGAGGCAGTAGCCTACGTGATGTTCTCCCAAGCCAATGGGCCAAAGATTCTAAAAACGGAGGATTATGGTGACACCTGGGAGGATATCACGGGCTACACCACCAACGAGGAGACCAGTGCAACGGGTTTCCCTAATGTACCCGCCTATAGCATGGTGGTGATGCCTTACAACGAGGACATTATTTGGGCAGGTACTGCCATCGGTATTGTAGAGAGCCTAGACGGAGGGGACACCTGGAACCTGAAAACGGACCATAATTTGCCTGCCGTAGCCGTGTGGGATATGCGGATAGTAAACGAACAAGTGGTGATTGCTACCCACGGCCGTGGTATCTGGTCTGCTACCTTGGCTGAACTGGACGGCTACGAGCCCGTAGAAGTGCTGCTTTCTCCCAAGTTTTCCATGGCTAGTGTACAATTCGGAACCACCATTTCTGGCTTGGCTCAGCTCAGAAGCCCTTACGATAGCACAGACATTACTTTCTCGGTAGGTGAAGAAACGCTTAGTTTCCGTGTTGCTGAGGACAATGGAAAAGACCAAAGCGAAGATTTGTCTTACGACCTCAGCTCTTTGCTCAATGGCTCGTTCACCACTACCAGCGTAGAAGTATCGGTACAATCCTGGATCGATAACCAATCCTTTACGGGCAGCTTCCAGGTGGATATGATTTCCATAAAAGATCCAGTATCGGCCTTCTCTGATTCGTTAGATGGAAATCCTGACCTAAACTATTACCGTCAGGGCTTTGAGACCGACTCACAACCTGCGGTAGATGGCAATGCTCTGCATAGCGCTCACCCTTACAGCCCCAATTCCATGAGTCAGGTGATGCTGGGAGTTCCTTTAGTACTAGCCAGCGGGGCGTCTACCCTGGAGTACTCAGATATAGCGCTGGTAGAACCCGGAGACGACTTTGATGAACTGTATTATGATTTTGTAGCGGTAGAAGCGGCCAAGTATCCTTTTGTGGATGGCCAACCAGCATGGTATCGCATGACTCGCTACGATGCACGGCAACATGCGGATTGGTTGTCTCTGTATGACGATGACACTGATCCTACAGCTCAGGATTTCAAAACGCAGTCCATAGACCTATTGGATAACACCGTCTTTGCTAGTGGCGACACGGTAGTGGTCCGGTTTGCACTGTATTCTGATCCTGAGTTGGAAGGATACGGTTGGGTGATTGATAATATCCGCTTCAACCGCGAAGACGAAGTACTTTCCGTGAATCATGCAGAGGCCTTCGATTTTTCGGTATATCCTAACCCTAGCCGTGGCGAAGTCATTAATGTATCCTATGAGGTGGAAGGGAAAGCGAACGTGCGGGTAGAGCTATTCGACCAGATGGGCCGTTCGGTGAAAACACTACTACAGGAAAGCCAAGCACCCGGTGTTTACCAAAAGCAATTCGCCACCAGCGGGCTAAAACCAGGAGTCTATTATTGCCAGCTGCAAATAGGCCAGGATAAGGCAACCCACAAATGGGTGATCAACCGATAAAAGGGTAAAGAAGCCGATAGCCCCTGGCGGCTATGCTAAATTGAGCCCTAAAAAACGCCACCCCGGTCCTCCACGAAAGGAAACCGGGGTGGCAATCTTGTAACTCTCAGAGAGAATTGTTTCGAAAAGGGATCTTACCCGCTATTGAAACAGGACTTTGCCCACGCCTAACCTTCCTTCCTCTCCCGTTACTTCCAGCAAGTACAAACCTTGGGGCACACTACTGAGCATCCAGGCAATTTCTTTACCTGCTACATAATCCACTCGCTGCTCTCGCAAGCTACGACCATGCAGATCAATTAGCCGCAGGTTTACCGGGCCTTCGGGTGGTTCTGCCAGCCGTACCGTAACCGCTCCGCGGCTTGGGTTGGGGTACACCGTAAGCTCAGCAGGTTCAGGGTCGGGCAAAGCCGTCACCTCAGAGACCTGTATATAGGCAGGCTTCAGCCGTTGCGCCCTGCCCCCATCCGCATTGGTAGCGGTAAGCAACACACTCCAATTGCCCGCTTCCTCATAAATGACCACGGGGTTCTCCTCAGTAGACTGGCTAGGGCTACCCCCCGTCAACTCCCATGCGTAGGATGCTGCTCCTGTAGTTTGGTTACTAAATACCACCGTAAGGGGCGCTTCACCCATAGTGACATCCGCCGTGAACTCTACTACCGGCAAAGGCAGCTGAACCGTGATGTATTCTATTCGCTCTAAGGTGCCGGTACCAGCATCATTGGTAGCGCGCAACGTAACCGGATAGACCCCAGGTTCGGTGTATTGTACCTGCGGGTTTTGCTCGGTACTACTAGCCGGGGTACCCCCCGGAAATTCCCAAGACCAGCTTTGCGGTGCAAATTGGCTCAGATCCGTAAAGGAAACCGAAAACGGTGCCGGACCCTGACGCGCATCCGCTGAAAAATCGGCCACCGGAGTGATGTACTCCACCGTTACAAAATCATCCTGGGTGATCACATCGTTGCCTGCCTCGTTCGTCACCAGCAGGGTAACGGCAAAAGAACCTGCCTTTGGAAAGGTAACCGTAGGGTTTTGTTCTGTACTAGTAGCGGGCACGCCTCCTTCAAAACTCCATTGCCAGCTAGTAGGCACATTTGCTGTCTCATCCTGAAATTGCACCGTAAAGGGGGCCACTCCCTGAGGGTCAGATACTGAGAAGGCTGCCTCAGGCGGAATTACCTCCACGGTGATCAACCCAGTCACTGTGCGCGTGCGGGTGCCGCCAGCATTGCTAGCCGTAAGGGTAACGGGGAAGGTACCACCCCCGAAGTAAGTAACCGTGGGGTTTTGCTCCGTGCTTACCTGCGGGGTACCCCCAGGAAACTCCCAAAGCCAGGAGGTAGGGTCGTTGGTACTCAGGTCCGTAAAGGTAACCGTGAAAGGAGCCGTACCGGCTGAATCGGATGCTACAAAGGCAATCTCAGGCGCCGGAGGCAAAGCCTGAACGTACTTACGCTTGGTCAGCGTCTCTTGCTCCCCAATAGCATTGGTGATCACCAGCGTAACGTCGTATTCCCCAATGTCACTGTAGTTAACTGAGGGGTTCTGCTCCGTACTGGTAGCCGGTACTCCTCCGGGGAAACTCCAGCTCCACGTCACCGGATGGCCCGTGCTCTCATCCGCAAACTGCACCGTAAAGGGCACGTTGCCCACTGGATCGGCGGCAGAGAAGGCTGGCACTAAAGGAGGACGGGTTACAGTGATCGCATTGGATTCGGATACCACATCACTGCCCGCGGCATTATTCACGGTCAGAGTTACCGAGTAGTTTCCAGGTGTATTGTACACCACTTCTGGGTTTTGTTCGGTAGACGAGGAAGGCGTACCCCCGGGAAATTCCCAGGCCCATGAGGTAGGCACGTAGGTGCTCTCATCGGAGAACGATACGGTGAGCGGGAAATCCCCCTGAGCAGGAGTAGCCGAGAACGCCGCAGTAGGCGCCAAAGCGGTCACTTGCACCAAACCTGGGCTCACCAAGGTATCATATCCGGCTCCGTTAGAAACGATAAGCACCACATCGTACCTGCCTGTATCCACATAGGTCACGGATACCTCTTGGTCGAATGAGCTAGCCGGGTTTCCTCCTTCAAAGATCCACTCCCAGGTGGCCGTAGCCGGTTGGGTATCACTGCTACCCGAAAAGGTAACAGTGAGGGGTCCTGTACCTTCTACTTCGCTAGTGGAAAAGGCCGCTTCTGGTAGGTCAATGGCTCCTAC